>JBBATT010000251.1:0-3996 GCA_040398605.1 Chakrabartia sp. | reverse complement strand
TCGGTGCCTTCGGCCACCAGAATCTTGCCAACCACGCCTTCGTCAATCGCTTCGAATTCCATCGTCGCCTTGTCGGTTTCAATCTCGGCGAGGATGTCGCCGGAGGACACTGTATCGCCTTCCTTAACCAACCATTTGGCGAGGGTGCCTTCCTCCATCGTCGGGGAAAGGGCGGGCATTTTCAGTTCGATTGGCATGTACGGGTCTACCTCTGGGCAGGTCTTTACGGATAGGTCCCGCAATCCCTAGCGTCAGTGCGCGACTTGCGCCAGCCCGAGGAATGGCGCAACCTGTACGCATTCGATTTCAAATGGGAGGGGTAGCACCCCATGCGGGTATATCTGGTTGTGGTGGACGATACGCAAGAGGCGGAAATCGCCCTGCGTTTCGCGGCCCGCCGTGCGGCAAAGACCGGCGGCGGTGTGGAAATCTTGACGATTTCGGAGCCTGAAGAGTTTGTCGCCTGGGGGGCTGTTCAGGCCACTATCCAGGCCGAAGCGGAGGAACGCGCGCAGGATGTCGCGAACCGGGCGCTGGACATGCTGGGGGATGAAAAAGGCGTCCTGCCGCGCATCGTCGTGAAACATGGCGAGCCGGTGGCGATGATCATGGAGGCGATATCGGACAATCCGGATATTGCTGCCCTCGTGTTGGGGGCGGCAAAAGATGGCGTTCCCGGACCGCTGATCGCCCATTTCGCCGGGCCGGAAGCGGGCAATCTGCCGGTTCCGTTAATGGTCATCCCCGGATCTTTGAGCCGCGAGGCGCTTGACCGGCTGAGCTGACCTGCGTGACAGCCCGGCCGGTCGTGCCCCACCTTATCAGCGATAGACAACCCGGCAGACGCAGGTCGGCTTCTTCGCCGCCGGTCGGGTTGCAACACGCTTTGGTGTCACCCGCGCACGGGTCGGTGCCTTGACATATTCCGTGACATATTCGGTCGTCGTCGTCGTGGTGACGATAGGCTGGCTCTGGATGGTGATGGTCGTCACGCCGGGGCCGACATTGATCACGCGTTGATTTCCATCGACGACATATTCACCGCCAGCAATGTCGCTACCGCCATCGACATAGTCTTCGTTCAACGCGGGGTCTTGCACGACAGCGGGAGAAATGCGGCTGCGGGTGCCGCCGCTTTGATCTGACCAATGGGCGCCATCATCATATTGGCCTTCATAAGTACCTTCGTAGACACGGCCGCTTTGGTCGGTCCAGCGGCCGTCCCAGCGCCCTTGCCACTGGCCGTCGGATGTCACGCGGTCGTTCGGCACATCATAGTCATAGCCATAGTCGATGTTGCGTGATGGGCGTGCATCCCGGAAAACGCGTTCCCGCGCTGGCCGACGGTTTCTCGACGCCTCTGTGACGGCCACACTGGCCAATGCGCCAAGGCCGCCGCCGATCAGCGCGCCTGCGCCGCGATTTCCGCGACCGGCAATAACTGTGCCGAGGATAGCCCCTGCTGAGCCGCCGACCACAGCGCCGAGAGCTGCAGTGCCAAGCCCGGCAAGAACACCGTTGCGCCGCCGCGGGGCCTCAGCGGAGCCATAGCCGTCGGGATAGGCGCCATAATCGTAATTGGCATCGTCGTAAGAGCGGCTGCGTGTGGCGTTACGATCCCAATTATAATTGGGAACAAAATCGACCACGCGGCCAAAACGGTCTGTCAGAACGGCATCGTTATAATAACGCGACCAGCCAAAGCCGGCGGACGGTGCTGCAAAGCCGAAGTTTGACCAGTTGCCGATGAAGAAGCTGGGGCTGACCCAATAGCTCGGCAGGACAAAGCCGCGATAGGGACGGCGATAGGCATTCCAGCCACCCGGTGCCTGCCAGCCGCCAACCCAGCGACCCCGATGCATCTGGTTGAAGCCTTGGTGGTTGAAGCCCTGGCCCATGGTCGGATTAACGTTCATGCGGGAGATCATCGGGCGGCCCGGCGTGTGCCGGTAAAAGCCTCCATTACCCATTGATTCGCCTGCCATGGCAGCGGTGGATGTCAGGGTCGTGGCCAGCGCAAGTGCCGGAATTAAAAAGCGTCGCATCGTTAACGGCTCCCCGTGTACTCGGCCCTGCAGGAGGTGTTCACCTGTGCAGGACCCTGTCAAATCGAGCCTTATTTAACAGTATTGCAACCATATTGCCACGAACGGATTCGGGGAGATTTGTCCCAATTCAGGACTTTAAAGCGCGATGCGCGGCGCGATCAGTGTACATATTGCTTCCATTCCGGCCTGATCCTCAGCGTCGAAGCGGGCGAGGTGCGGGCTGTCCAGATCGAGCACGGCCAGCAGGCGTCCATTGTGGATGACCGGCACAACCAGTTCTGATTGTGAGGCCGCATCGCAGGCAATGTGGCCGGGAAAGGCGTGGACGTCCTCAATGCGCTGTGTCTCCAGCGTTGCCGCAGCAGCCCCACAAACGCCTTTGCCGATGGCAATGCGGATGCAGGCGGCCTTACCCTGAAAGGGGCCAAGCACCAGTTCGCCGCCGACCATCCGGTAGAAGCCAGACCAGTTGAGACCGGGCACATGCTCCCAGATGAGGGCGGCGACATTGGCCATATTGGCAACGGCGTCGGGCTCATCGGACGTGATCGCATCCACCGCCGCAATCAAGTCGCGATACAGGTCAGCCTTATTGCCTTGGGTGATATCGAATGTGTACATCAGTCATCCTTTATCCTGCCGCGCCCTTTTTTAACATCGCTGCGGATGGATTTGCCGGTCAGGCGACGTTCCTTGGCGGCGCGGGTGGGTTTGGTTTTGACCCGCCGTCGCGGCGCCTGATGCGCTTTCCAAACGAGTTCGGCCAGCCGTTCGCGCGCGTCCGTCCGGTTGGCGTCTTGCGTGCGATATTGGCGCGCGGTGATGACGATTTCCCCGTCTGCCGTCCAGCGGCTGCCCGCCAGCACTTTCAACCGCGCATAGACCGGTGGGGAGAGGCGCAGCGCATAGACATCCAGCCGGAGCTGCACCGCAGTTGCCACTTTGTTGACATTCTGTCCGCCCGGCCCAGTCGCGGCGAGGAAACGTTCCTCCAACGCGTCTTCAGGCAGCGCGGGGTGGTCAGCCAACGGTATCTCCTGCGTCTTCTTCTAAAAAGCCGACATAGAGGAAGGACGGTGGCAGAGGTGCTGTGCCTTCAATGGTTTTTTTGCCGTCGCGCTCCAGCCGCAGCTTGCGGGCATGGAGCAACATGGGCGCACGGCCATTGCCGGTGCCATAAACAGGGTCGCCTGCAATCGGGATGCCGATGCCGCTCGCCGCATGGACGCGCAATTGGTGGGTCCGACCGGTTTCGGGTGTGAACTCAACTAGGGCACGGCCATCCCGCTCCGTCAGAACACGCCAGTGAGACACAGCGCGCTTGCCCTTGGGGTCCGGCACCATCCGCCAACCTTCCGCCTCGGTGCTTGTCTTGCCCAGCGCCATATCGACCACGCCTTCGGGGGCGTCTGGCACGCCGTCGAGGATGGCGAGGTAGGTCTTCTTCACCGTGCCGGCTTCAAAAGCGGCGGCAAATTTCTTGTGTGCTTTGGGATTGCGGGCGAGCAGAAGGCAGCCCGACGTATCCCGGTCAAGCCGGTGAACGGGCAGCGGCAGGCGCGCAAATCCGAAGGTCAGCATCTTCAGGTGGCTTTCCACGCTGACAGCTTTGTCGCGTGGCGTATCCACAGGAAGCCCGGCAGGCTTGTCGATAATGATGGCCTCGCCATCAAGGAAAAGAACGCGGTCGCTAAGGAGCATGGGCGCGCCATGCCACGCGCACCGGGCGGCGTCCACCTTAGTGGTGCTTACTTGTCCTTGCCGCGGTTCCGGTTTGCGTAAATGAGCGCGCCGAGGATAGCAGCAGAGCCGATGCCGATGCCGGCGGCAGCCTTCCAGTTGATCGGCTTCTTTTCCCCTTCGGCCCCTTCCTTGCGGGCGCGGGCACGCTTTACTTCGCGAATGGCTTCGTTGTCCTCGGGCTTTTCGTCATTGTCAGACATGGCGT
>JBBATT010000250.1:0-3997 GCA_040398605.1 Chakrabartia sp. | reverse complement strand
CGCCGGGCGCGTCTGTTGACGCTGACGCTCGGTGCCAAATCACATTGGTCTGACGTGCTTGTGCGCTCGCTTGAGCAGCGCAACGCACTGGCCGCTTAAGGGAGAGACGACATGGATTTCGAAGACACAACAGAAGAAGCCGCCTACCGCGCGAAGGTTAAAGCCTGGCTCGACGCCAATAAGGACGCGATCCAGCAGGAAGATTATTCCACCCGGGCGGAGTCGGTCGCCGCAGCAAAGCGCTGGCAGGCCCGCAAATATGAGGCTGGTTTTGTCGGCATCACTTGGCCCAAGGCTGTCGGTGGACAGGGCGGGACTCCGATGCAGCAAATCATCTTCAATCAGGAAGAAGCCAAGTTTAATGCGCCAACCGGCCTCTACGCCATCGGCCTTGGCATGTGCATTCCGACCGTCTTCAGCCATGGCCTGACGCCCGATATCGCCCAGCGCTATGTGCCGGTCGCGATGAAGGGCGAAGAGGTCTGGTGCCAGCTCTTTTCCGAACCCGCCGCAGGCTCTGACTTGGCCGGCATCCGCACACGTGCGGAACGCGCCAAGGGTCCGGATGGGAGTGATGAATGGGTGATCAACGGCCAAAAGGTCTGGACGTCGGGCGCGCATCTGTCGGACTTCGGCATTGTCGTCACGCGCACAGACCCCAGCGTCCCCAAGCATAAGGGCCTGACGATGTTCATCGTCGATATGAAGGCACCCGGCATGGAGGTCCGCCCCATCAAGCAGATGTCGGGCGGCAGTGAGTTTAACGAAGTCTTCTTCACCGATGTCCGCGTGAAGGACACGCACCGTCTGGGTGCCGAGGGCGATGGCTGGAAGGTCTCGCTGACCACGCTGATGCACGAACGTCTCGCGGTCGGCGGTAAGCCTGCCAGCGCGCCTGGCGTGCAGGAAATGATCGAACTCGCAAAGTCTATCGATCTGGCCGAAGGCAATGCGCTGGAACAGAGCCATGTCCGCCAGCGGATTGCGGATGCCTATGTCGCGGATCGCGGCATTTCGTTGACCAGCATGCGGACCATCTCGGCGCTGTCGTCAGGTCGCACGCCGGGTCCGGAATCGTCGATCTCCAAGGTTGTTGTGGCGAAAACCATGCAGGACATTGGCGCCTTTGCTGCTGACCTGTGTGAAGGCGCGGGGCTCCTGATGGGTGAAGATTCGCCCAACATCCCGCACCTCTCCCGCTTCCAGACGAGCTATATCGGGGCAGCCGGCCTACGTATTGCCGGCGGCACGGATGAAATCCTGCGCAACATCATCGCAGAACGCGTGCTTGGCCTGCCGGGCGAAATCCGGCCGGATAAGGACATCCCGTTCAGCGAAGCCGCAAAGCTTGGCTAAACACCCATGGCCCGGGCTGTCCTCTGGCAGTCCGGGCTATTGCGGCGTCGGGTCCGCCAGCGGTTCCGGACCACCTTTGACGATCGGGCGACACCGCGGCGGCATCCGCCCATTCTCTGCCATGCGTGCGCACAACCGCTCCATAATCTCCGCGCGCTTCTCCGGTGTCATCTTCGGGCGGCAGCCATTGGCCGCTGCGTTCCTTGCTTGATCCGGCGCGCAGACCGGTAGTGCCTGACGCTCAGCCCGACGTTCCTGCCGCAGCGCTTTGGCCTCCTGTATGACCTCCCGTCGTTCCGCGCGCGTTTCGGCAGTCTTGAAGCGATTAAGCAACGCGCGTTCCTTTTCGGTGTCGGCGGGTAGGCCCATCTCCGCGCGACGCGCTTCACGCCGTTCCAGACGCGTCTCTATCCGATCAACGACCTTCTGCTGGCGCGGGGGCACTGCCGCTGGTGGCGTCGGCGGTGCAGACGCGGTTACTGCGACGGGCGGCTCGGATGTCGCAGCCAAAGCCCGTTTTTCCTGTTGGGCGATGCGAACAGAAGGCGCCTTCACGGACTCCGGCATGACGCTGGCAATCTGTGCGAGGACGGGGAGGCGGGAACCTGCTTCCCCCAGCCATCCGCCGGCCGCTGCCGCAGCCGTTGCGCTCAAAACCGTGGCCGCCATGGTCGCGGCGACAACCCGATGTCCGCGCAGCCAGCCGCCACGCCGATCCCGTGGCGCCCGGCCCCAAGGCTGGGACCCCGGTTCGGCCCGTGTCTGCGCCGCCGCAACAATATCATCGATCAGCCCGGCACGCGGCGCAGGCACAGAGAAGCGGTCCAGCGCCGCATCAAAATCGCGGTCGGGTCCGTTCATCGTCCTGCCTTTCCAAAAGCGTCGGGCACGAGCCCCTTCTCCTCAAAAATCCGCCGAAGCGTCTGGCGCGCGCGCGCCAGCAGGGATTCGAAAGCTTTGATGTTCATATCGAGCACGGCAGCAGCTTCGGCATTGGGCCGGTCCTCATAATAGGTCAGCATGATGGCCGCGCGCTGGCGGTCGGGCAACTGCCCCATGCAGTGGCGTGTCGCCTCTCGCATCTGGTCGTCTTCCATCTGTTCATCGGCGAGCGGCGCATCGTCCGCCCGATCAGGGATCTCATTCCCGCCTGAAAACTTCTGCCGCCGCAGCCGGTCCAGACATAAATTGGTGGCCACACGCCGCAGCCAGGCTCCAATTCCTGTGCCGCCGGACTGCCAGCGCCCTGCATGATCCCACAAGCGCAACAGGGCTTCCTGCGTCACATCTTCTGCCCCTGCGGCATCGCCGAGCATCCGATAGGCCAAGCGGTGCACGGTGGTTAGGTTCCGTTCGACAATCCTACGAAAGGCAACGGCATCCCGCGCTGCCACGCGCGCCATCAGCGCGTCGTCGCTGTCATCCAACTCGATCTGTGCCAAAGCTTCGGCCAACCGCCCGCCTCAATTGCTGTGGTATCGGCCTTATAACGCAGGGCTTGAAAAAACCCTTCGCGCGATTGCAGAAAAATCAGCTGAGGAAGGTGTAAAAGGCGACGAAAGCTGCCGAATAAGTGACAGTAAAAAAGCGGAGCCCCTCAAACAAGGCGGGTCGGGCCTGCTTCAGCGCTGCTGCTTTCGCCTTCGCACGAACTATGTGGCGAAAGGGGTGGCCGACGCCATGCGTCGCAAGGATGAGTTCTCTCCGCATGGCAAAGCGTTAACGCGAGCTTTACCATCGAATCCAGCAGAATCCTTGGTTAATCCGCGTCCCAAGGCGGGACAGAACACCCGCTAAGCCAGACTTTTCGATGCCTGTTCAAACACATCCTTGCTGAGGCCGGGGTGGCGCAAAATGCGTTCCAGCTCTGTACGCATCAATTTTTGCCGCTCTTCATCAAACCGCCGCCACCGCCCGAGCGGGGGAAGAAGCTTCGCTGCCGTCTGCGGATTGATCGAGTCGAGCGCGATCAGCACATCAGCGAGGAACCGATAGCCCTCCCCACTTTTGGCATGGAAGTGTTGCTGGTTCATCGAAAACGCGCCGACGAGCGCCCGAACGCGATTGGGATTGGTAAGCGTGAAGTCGGCATGCGCCTGCAACTCGCGCACAGCCTCCAGCGTATCGGCACGGGTAGAGAGCGCCTGTGTGGAAAACCACTTGTCGATGACCAGCGCATCATCGCGATACCGGTTGTAGAAGATGTCGAGCGCCGCCACCCGCTGGTCGGCATCCCCATTGGCGAGCGTCCCGAGGGCCGCCATCCGGTCGGTCATATTGTCCGCCACATCAAACTGTGCAAAAGCCTGCGCGCCCGCATCATCCGAACTCGCCGCCGCGATATAGCCGAGCGAGACGTTGCGCAGACGCCGCGCACCCTTGGCCGCAGGCGAATATTCAAACGTCGTCGGGGCATTGGCAGCAAAGGCTGCCTGCCAATGCGACAGCAGCTCCCGCCCGAGATCAGCGCGCAGCGCTTCGCGCGCCGCATGGATGGCATCGGGATCAACAACCAGCATCTGGTCCCCAATGAAGGCTTCGGATGGCAGCAAGACCGTTTCCGCAATGAAGGCGGCGTCCAGCGCATTGTTGGTCAGTGTGTTGCGGACCGCAGCAATGACCGGGCCGTGATCCGCCGCGC
>JBBATT010000249.1:0-4000 GCA_040398605.1 Chakrabartia sp. | reverse complement strand
CGTGCATCCTGTAAAAGCGATCGCCCATGCGCGGCCCTTTAAGCCGGCACGGGCGATGAGTCCAATAAAGTCAGGCGATCTGCCTCAGGCGAGGCGGCGCACTTCCTCGTCGAAATCGGGGAGAAGCCCTTCGGCGGGTTGCGGCGTTGCCGAGCTCTGGCGGGCCGCCGGAAGCAGGTTGCGTTCAGCCAGCAGTTCAAGGACCGCCGTGATCGGCAGCGGACGGCCATAGAGCCATCCTTGCCCCTTATGGACGCCCAACTGGCGCAGGCGTTCTTCGATTTCGCCGACTTCAATGCCTTCAGCCGTGACTGGCATGGACAGGTTATCACCCAGCCGTGTAATCGCGTTGACGATGGCTGCACTTTCCGGGTTGTCGACGAGCGAGGTGACGAAGCTCTTATCAATTTTGATGCGGTCAAACGGCAAAGCGCGAAGGTGCGCCAGCGAGCTGTAGCCGGTTCCGAAATCATCAAGGGCAATCTTGATGCCCTGGTTCTTGAGGCTGCCGACGATCGACTGGGCCAGTGACAGATTGTCGAACAGCGACGTTTCTGTGATTTCGATTTCCAAGCGGTTGGCCGGGAAGCTTGTTTCCACGAGCAGCTTCACGATCTTCTGGGCAAGCCATGGGTCACGCAGCTGGGTGGGCGAAATGTTCACAGAGATGATGAGCGACGGGTCCCAATCGCGCGCTTCCATCAGCGCCTTGCGGATGACGCAGAAGGACAGGTCGGCGATCATACCGGTTTCCTCGGCAATTGGGATGAACCGGTCCGGCACAATGATGCCCATGGTCGGGTGGTTCCAGCGCGCCAGAACCTCAAAGCCTTGCAGACGCCCCGTCGTCAGGTCGATCTGCTGTTCAAAATAGGGTTCAAACTCGCCTGCCGGGATGGCGCGACGCATGGAGACTTCCAGTTCGGTCCGGGCCTGAAGTTCACGCTCCATGGAGGCATCGAACCATGAAAAGCGGTTCCGTCCCTGATGCTTGGCCGCATACATGGCGATGTCGGCGCGACGCATGAGCGAATCGACTGTGTCGCAATCGGGTGCTGAATGCGCGATGCCGAGCGAGATGCTGGTGTGAATGAAGGTGCCATCCGCGCTCAGCGGCTGGCCAAGGCGCGACACCATGGCTTCGGCAATGCGGTCCACAACATCGGGATTGGCGACGTCGAACACAAAGGCGACCGCAAATTCGTCGCCGCCCAAACGCGCAGCCAGCGCATTGGGGGGCATCAGCTTGGTGATTTCGGCAGCCACGGCGCGCAGCAGGCCATCGCCCACGGCATGGCCGTGAATGTCGTTGACGTTCTTGAAGTGATCAAGATCAAGCATGAGCATGGCGAGTTGCTTGCCACGCTTGCCAGCCCGCGCCAGCATTTCAGAACCTTGTTCGGCCAGGGAACGGCGGTTGTGAAAGCCGGTAAGGGGATCGCGCATGGCAAGGATCTGTGCGCGCTCTTCGGCAGCGGTGCGCTCTTCGACTTCCTTTTGGAGATCAATGTAACGGCGCCAGCCAAACAGGATCAGCGCAATGTTGAGGAGAAGAGTCACCACGAGCACATTGTCTGAGTGGCCGTTCTGGCCCAGCAATGTCCGGAACGCGTTGATCATGGCGCTCGATCCGGTGCCTGCAAACAGGACGATGGCCGCCACCATGACCCCACCCATGATGATGTCGCGGCCAGCGGCCTGCGCGATCGAATTGGATGCGGACTTTTCTCTTTGAATGACTTCAGACACCTAGCTTATGCCCCCTTGCACATGCCGTTTCAGCAGTCCTCTATGCGGACAAAGCGTGAAGATCGTGTTAAGTCGGCCTTGGACCTAGGGTTCTCGGGCAGCCGACAGGCAGGTTGCATTGACGGGAGAGTGGGAATCGGTTAGAGGCCCGCCTGCTTTCCAATCTGAAAAGCAAGAAATTGGCCGCCCAAGGGCGTACGCTGGCCGACGAGTTTTCGTCCGCCGGCGTGTTCTGTTTGGGCATTTTGACGGAGCGAACGCATGTTCGAAAGTTTGAGCGAAAGGCTTGGCGGTGTATTTGACCGGCTGCGTGGCCGTGGTGCGCTCAACGAAGCGGATGTGCGTGAAGCGATGCGCGAAGTGCGTGTGGCGCTGCTTGAAGCAGACGTTGCTTTGCCCGTCGTCCGCACGTTCATCGACAAAGTCACTGAACAGGCGGTTGGCCAGTCGGTCCTGAAATCGATCACGCCGGGCCAGCAGGTCGTGAAGATCGTCAACGACGCGCTCGTTGAAATGCTCGGCAGTGAAGCGAGCGATCTTGAATTGGCCGTGACGCCGCCTGCTATCATCATGATGGTGGGTCTCCAAGGCTCCGGTAAAACCACAACGACCGCGAAGATTGCCAAGCGCCTGACGGAAAAGGACCGCAAGAAGGTCTTGATGGCGTCGCTCGACGTCAACCGTCCGGCAGCGCAGGAACAGCTTGCCATTCTGGGCGAACAGACAGGCGTTGGGACCTTGCCCATCGTGGCGGGCCAGCAGCCGGTTGATATTGCCAAGCGCGCCATGCAGGCCGCAAAGCTGCAGGGCTACGACGTCCTGATCCTCGATACCGCGGGCCGACTCCATGTCGACGCCCAGCTGATGGCCGAGATGAAGGCCGTGGCGGACGTTTCCAGCCCGGCTGAAACCTTGCTCGTCGTCGACAGCCTGACCGGGCAAGACGCGGTCAACGTTGCGAAGAACTTCTCTGATCAGGTGCCTCTGACGGGTGTTATCCTCACTCGTATGGACGGCGATGCACGCGGTGGTGCGGCGCTTTCGATGCGCGCTGTTACGGGCAAGCCAATCAAATTTGTCGGCACCGGTGAAAAGCTTGATGGGCTGGACGTGTTCCATCCCGAACGTGTTGCCGGTCGCATCCTCGGCATGGGCGACGTTGTCAGCCTTGTGGAGCGCGCGGCAGAAACCATCCAGCAGGATGAAGCCGAAGCTTTGGCCGCCAAGATGGCCAAGGGTCAGTTCGACATGAACGATCTGCGCGCCCAGTTGCAGCAGATGCAACGCATGGGCGGGCTTGGGGCGTTGGCAGGCATGCTTCCGGGCATGAAGAAAATGCAGGGCGCGGCAGCGGGCATGGATGACCGTATCCTTGTCCGCATGGATGCGATCATTTCGTCGATGACGAAAAAGGAGCGCACCAAGCCGGAACTGTTGCAGGCCAAGCGCAAAATCCGCATCGCCAACGGGTCGGGCACGACGGTGCAGGAAGTGAACAAACTTCTGAAAATGCATCAGGAAATGTCCACGGCGATGAAGAAGATCCGCAAGATGGGCGGCATTAAAGGTCTGGGCGCGCTGTTCGGTAAGGGCGGGGGTGGCCTTGGTGGGCTGCTCGGCGGCGGGGGCCTTCCCGGCATGCCGGGGGCGGGCGCTGCAGGGGGCGGAATGCCCAATCTGCCGCCGGGTTTCGAGAATTTGTTGAAGAAGAAATAGGGGCCTTCGGGCCGCAGTTTTAAAGTTTAGATTGGAAGGAAAATATCATGGCAGTTTCAATTCGTTTGTCGCGTGGCGGTTCCAAGAAGCGTCCTTATTATCGCATCGTTGTGGCCGATGCCCGCGCCCCGCGTGATGGCGCCTTCATTGAAAAGGTTGGCACCTACAACCCGATGCTGGCCAAGGACGATGCCAACCGCATCGTGCTGAATGCTGATCGTTTGAAGCACTGGATTTCGGTTGGCGCGCAGCCGACCGATCGTGTTGCTCGCTTCCTCGATGTGGCAGGCATCAAGGAACGCACAGTCCGCCTGAACCCCAAGAAGGCGGAACCGGGCGAAAAGGCCAAGGAACGCGCTGAAGAGCGTGCGCAGAAGATCATCGACGCAGAAGAAGCTGCCAAGACGGCCGCTGAAGAAGCCGCTGTTGCCGCTGCTGCGCCGGTCGAAGAAGCGCCTGCTGAAGAAGCCGCTGCCGAGGAAGAGCCCGCCGTTGAAGCGGCAGCCGAAGAAGCACCTGCTGCTGAAGCCGTCGC
>JBBATT010000248.1:0-4003 GCA_040398605.1 Chakrabartia sp. | reverse complement strand
TCCCGCGTTCCCGCCGGTCGGTGAAGCCCATGATCGACGCCTGAAGCTCAGTCTGTGCATCGAGAGGTGCGACCCCGCGTGCGGTCAGCGTCGCCTGTTCAAAGGGGGCGGCAATGTCTGCCAACCCGCGCCGTTCGGCCACGATGGGGATGAAGCCATCACTCCGCGCATAGGTGGCAGAAAGGAACCCAAAGCCTTGGCCCAGCTTGCCGGACAGCATCGCGCTGCCATCCACGCTCGCACGGCTGCCATAGGCCAGGCTGCCTGTCAGCCCGTCACCCGAGCCGACGCTCTCCATCTCGATCGTGCCGGCAAGCGCCCCCGACCCATAAGTGCCGGAGCCACCCCCACGCGTCACACGGACGCTGCCAAGGCGTTCAGGCGCATAGGCCGGCCAAGTAATCCAGCCGCCAAAGGGGTCGCTTTGTGGGACACCATCAAGCACCAGCAAGGCGCGGCTCGACGCGTTGCCGCCCAGCCCACGCAAGGTCGCGCCCTGGCTCGTCGCATTGGCAGAGCGGGCATCGCTGCGGCGGAACTGGGTGAGGCCTGCCACATCACGCAGGACATCCTCAATCCGGCCTGAGGCTGTTGCGACGATCCGGTCGCGGTCCACAACGGCGACGTCATAGGCCGTCTCACCGATGGAGGCGGGCAGAGGCTGGCCCGTGACCACAATCTCCCCTTCTTGCGCAAAGGCAGGCGTTGCGAACAGAAGGGCGGCAGAAGCGAGCAGGCGTGGTTTCATGGCGCTGCATGTGGCAGTGGCCGCCGCAACATTAAAGGGGCAAAGTGGAGTTCTTCTATCCCGGCCAGCGATCATGCACCGGAAGATCGGTCGGCAGGCGGTGCCAGTCTTCAGCATCGCTCGCAAAGGCCGCAAACTCAGCGCCGCCGAAATCATCCTGATTGTCGAGGCTGCCAGCCTTGAGGATGACACCCTGCGGGAAACCCGGCGCGCGGGTGAAGAGGTGCGTGCCGCAATTGGGGCAGAACTCGCGCGTCACAGCCCCGCCAATATCTTGGCGGGTAAAGCCCTTCACCTCGCCCTTGGTGACCTCAAAGCCGTCGTGGAGCACCGCCATGCCGATGACCGGCCCACCGCCGGAGATGTAGCGGCATTCGCGGCAATAGCATTCAAACTTCATGAAGCCCGGCCCTTCGGCCTGATAATGTACATCCCCGCAATAGCAGCGTCCGGTAATCGTCATGAGGCTCTCCTGTCAGTCATAGCGCGCCGGTTTAACGGCATCGGGATGCGCGCGGGCAAAAGGGTCCAGCGCCGTCGCCCGCGCATCAATGGCAACGAGCTTCGGGAAAGCCTCCAGCGGCGTTGCAACGCGCCGCGCATTGGCCATTTGCGGCACGAGGAAGACGTCCGCCAAGCCTGGTGCATCACCCGACAGGAAAGGCTGGTCCGCGTCTGCCATCGCCTCAAGGGCGGTAAAGCCCTCGATGATCCAATGGCGCGCCCATTGGTCGATGGTGTCCTGCGACTGGCCAAGCTCGTTCTTCAGATACTTCAGGATGCGCAGGTTATTGATCGGGTGGATGTCCGCTGCGATGACCATCGCCTTGGCGAGTTCCGCTGCCCGCGCGACCGCGTCCGCCGGAATCAACCGAGGCTCAGCATAGGTCGCATCCAGCCAGTCGATAATGGCAAGGCTCTGCGTCAGGCGCAGCTCGCCCACCTCCAGCATCGGCACGAAGCCTTGCGGGTTGCGCGCCACATACTCAGCTGCGCGTTGTTCGCCGTGAAGCAGGCTGGTGTCGACGGCCTCATAGGCCACGCCCTTGAGATTAAGCGCAATGCGCACGCGATAAGCGGCGGACGAGCGCCAAAAATCATAGAGCCGCACGGTCACTTCATCTCGCCGATCCATTGGCTGACTAAGGCGACGCCTTCCTCATGCGTCATAGACCGGCTCAGCTCCGGCATGGCGATCCCGGGCTCTGTGCTCGCCATGCGGGCGATGAGATAGGAGGCCGCAGGGTCTCCCGGCTTGATCGCAAAGTCGAGCCCGACACTGCCCCGCCCTGCCGCTGTCGGGCGCTTGCCGATGCCGAGATTGGTGTCTGCCGGTTGGTCCCAATCAAGCCAAAGCCCGGACGTGTCGGCTGGGCCCGCACGGTTGTGGCAATGGCTGCAATTGGCATCCAGATAGGCCCGCGCGCGCAAGGCAACCGAGCCACTTTCAGGCTTGTCCCAAACCGGCATGGGCCGCACGGCCTGTGTCTTGCCGCTGAGCAACCCCGCCTGCGCCAGCGCCTGCAGTTGATGCCCGTCATCCAGATTGCGGACCTTGGGCCCAATCGGCGTCATGGCGGCACCAGACACATGGCAGCCCTTACACTGGTTGGCATTGGGCACGGCGTAGCTGATGGTCCGCACCTGTCCGTCATGATGTGTCCAGCTGACGTCCATCCGCTGGCCCGCGCGTTTCAGAGTCGCCTCCGTCCCGTCTGCATTCCAGACATAGGGCAGCGCCACCCAGCCGCTCGCCCGGTGGATGAGCAGACGCGTTTCGAGGATGCGCATATCCTTGTCCGGCGCGCGCATGTCGGCGGGGTAGCCAAAGCTTTTGATCAGCACCGTGCCGACAGGGAAGTCGAGCAAGCCGTCGCCCACCGCCTTCGCCTTCTTGCCCTTGGGCAGATGCATGAAACGGAACTTCATGGAATAATCGGAGAAGAGCGGGGTGTTGAGATGATAGGGGACGACACCGGGGGCAGGCGTTTTGCCATCAACGAGCAGCCCGAAATCCTGCAACCTTGGCGGCAGCGCGTCGCTCAAGATCAGCGCTTCATCCACCTGCGGTAACGGGCTGGCACTGACCAGCCCCAGCCAAAAGGCGGCCAGCACGACCGCCCGCATCACTGGGCCGCCGCCTCCATGGCAGCAGGCATGACGATAGTCGGCAGGTCCTTGGCAGGCGACGTGGAGGGCGCGGCATAGGCTGCGGGCTGCGCCTGTGTAATCGGCGTGCCTTGCGCCGGCAGGTTGAGCGAAACCGTCAATACGGGGTCCTTCAGGTGCACATTGGCCGCAGCGCCACCAACGCCATCCCACAGCACCGAGGGGAACGATCCGCCAAGCGCTGCTGCAAGTTCCGCCCCGCCCGGGAAGGAAGGCGCCCATCCAGCACGGCCATGCTGATTGTCCCGCACGACGATGTCGCGTGCGCTCGGATCATACTTCTGGTCTTTGAACGTAGATTGATAGGCGACCACCATCACATTGGTCGTGCCGTTTTCGCCGATGATGTTGCTGAACACATGGACGTCGCGATTGGCCATCACCATGACGCCGGTGCCGGTCGGCACGCTCGCGACGATATTGCCCTTGGGCGCAAAATTGGGGGTGTCGTTCTTTTCCACGCGGTTGGAAAAAACGCGGATGGCGTGCCCGCCCTGTTGCGGCAGATTGGGCAGATCAAACACAAGAATGCCGCCGGTATTGTGCATGGCAAGGTTGGAATGCACGTCGGCGCTGTAGCTGTTCTCAATCTCAATTCCGGCGACATTGTACATCGCGGTGGAATTGCGGACGATGATGTTCTTGGACTGGCCGACATAGATGCCGGCGTCTGACGCGCCTTTGACGACCGCGCCGTCAATGAGCACATCGTTCGATTCCACAGGGTAGAGACCGTAAGCGCCGTTGGTTTCCTTGGGGCCACCCGTCCATTCAACACGGACATTGCGATAGACGATGCGGTCTGCGCCCTTGGACTTGATGCCGTCGCCGCGCGAATCCTCGACCGCAAAGTCGCGCAGCACCACGTCATCAGACGTCACGAGCAGGCCTTCGCCTGCGCCCTTTTGGCCTTTGAAACTGAGGATGGTGGCCGCTGGCCCGGCGCCTTTGACGGTCACGCCGTTCACATCGAGCGATAGGCCATCGGTCAGGTCAAACCGTCCCGCGCCGATATCGACGATGTCGCCGGATTTCGCCTCAATCAGGGCAGCCTGTAGCCGTTCCTGTGCTCCATCGCCCGGTTCG
>JBBATT010000247.1:0-4006 GCA_040398605.1 Chakrabartia sp. | reverse complement strand
GTGAAGGGCGAATTGGCGAAGAGCGCGGTGCCGAGCGGCTGGAGCGCCAAGCTGACGCGGAACTTCTTCACCATGTCGGCCTCGCTCGAATAATCGAGGTTGGTCTGGATGGTGCAGGTGCGCAGCATCATATCGAGGCCCATGGAGCCCACGCGCGGCATGTGCTGCAGCATGATTCCATAGCGGCCCTTGGGCATGATCGGCAGCTCTGCGCGCGTCTTGTCCGGCCACATGCCAAGGCCAAGGAAGCCAAGGCCGAGTTCGGCGCCAATTTCCTTCACCTGTTTTAGATGGCGGCCGGTTTCGGCGCAGGTCTGGTGCAGGTTTTCAAGCGGCGCGCCTGACAGTTCAAGCTGTCCTGCGGGTTCTAGGCTCACATTGCCATCCGCACCACCGAGCGCGATGACATTGTCACCCTCCATAATGGGTTCCCAGCCATAGCGGGTCATCGCCATCAAAAGATCACGGATGCCGCCGGGTTCGTCATAGGAGGGCGCAAGATGATCGGCGGTGCGGTACACGAACTTTTCGTGCTCCGTCCCGATCCGCCAGCGGGCCGCCGGCTTCTCTCCCTTGGCAAACACGCTGATTAAATCAGCGCGGTTCTCGATCGGCGGGTCAAATGCGCCGCTCTCCGTCTTCGTGCTCATGCGCGCCCCCTTAGGACGGACCGTTTCGATGTGAAACGAAAATCTACCATGTGCCGAAGTCGCCGGGGGGCTGGCTTGTCGTCAGCGCCGGTCGGCTTTGGCGGCGCCATCCGTAACGCCGTCGTTTGACAAGGTGGAGGCAAGGCCATTCTCCGCCCGTTGACGCCGCAAGGCGCAGGCCCTGCTGCGCATAAGCGCGCTTGATGGCGTCGACCTGCTTGTCGAGCAATCCTGCGAGGATCAGCGTCCCGCCTTCTGCCAGAATGTCAGCCAGCGCAGGGGCGAGCTCAATCAGTGGCCCGGCAAGAATATTGGCGATGACAAGATCATAAGGAGCGCGCCGCTGGATCATTTCATGGTCAGTGCCCGAGGCAGCGCACAAAGCGACCTGACCAGGGAACTGGCCAACCTGGATAGCATTGGCATCTGCATTTTCGATCGAGATTTCAATGCTGACGGGGTCGATGTCCGACGCGGTCACATATGCGCGTGGCCACAAATGCCCCGCGGCAAAGGCAAGCAGACCGGTGCCAGTGCCGACATCCATGATGTTGTCAAAACGGGCGCCGGTGCGGCGCAGCGAGTCGAGCGTCTTGAGGCAATTGCTCGTTGTTTCATGTCCGCCTGTGCCAAAGGCGCGGCTCGCCTCGATTAGAAAAACAACCGATCCGGCAGGCGCTTTGTCTTTGAAGGCCGAGGTGTGGACGAAGAACCGACCTGCCGAAACAGGCGCGGAGGACTGTTGGCTGAGGGTGACCCAATCCTCTTCCTCAACACGTTCAAGGACGACTTTAGTCATAGGCGTGCCGGGCACGAGGGCGCGGATGAGGTCGATTTGGTCATCATCTGGTTTGCCGACAAAAAATGCGGATATTTCCCAATGCTCTGGTCGGGCGGGGTCAGGCTCGCTCGCAACAAGGGTGGGGGGCATGTCGAAAGAGGCAAAGGCCTCCATTTCGAGGTCGATCTGCTCCGCCTGCAGCCGCGTGCAGGGCAGGGTGATCTTCCAGCTTTCAGGTGTGTCGGTCATCCCCGCGTGATTACGCCCCATAACGGGGCACGCAAGCGCGCTGATGCAACCGAATTGAATTTGATTGCGGCCAGCATGATTGAACTTTATGCCATGCTCGGTCGTAGAGGATGGCGGAACAGGTGGCGGGCTGGCCATCTGAATTGCTGAAGACCGATACCGCGTAGGGGGTCGGAGGGAGACATGAAAATGAAACCGGAACTGCCGGAGTTGCTTGCAGCTTCGCAGGCGCATCCCGATGGGCGCTTTGCCTTGCTTCATGCATTGAACGATCAATTGGCTGTTGCCGACGAGCTGCAGCTTGATCTTGTTGCGATCCGCATTTCCGAAGCGATTGACCAACTGATTGATGACCTTGGCCTCGGCTCTGCGGACAGCACGGCGCATTAACGTCGCAGCAGATGTTCACCCCGCCCCAAAAAGGCGGCGCCGGCAAACGGGGCCGACGCCGTCATAGAGGGGCGCGATGTCTTAGCTGATGAAGCAGGACGCCGGTGCCGCTGCGGCGAAGCCGATGGTCGCAGTTGTGGATCCTGCAGCGCCCTTAGGTTCAATTCCAAAGGCTTGGCAGACCAGAAGATAACCGTTTTGCGAGAGGGAGACGAACACGCGACGGCGATCTGTTGGGTCGATCTTACGATCAATGAAGCAGTCTTTTTCCAAGCGTGTCAGATAGCGGAGGACGGTTGTCAGCGGGATGCGCGATTCAACCCCGATATCTGTAATGGCAAGATTGTGCCCCATGCGCTGCGCGCGTTCCAATTCCAGAAGAATGTCCCACGCGGCATCGCCGAAATAATTGACGCTAAAGGCGCGTTCTCGCCGACGGCGCAGACGGAGTTCGGCGTCGACGGGATGGAGCAACGATTCTGCGGTCGGGGAAGCAATCCGCTGCGACAGCGAATTGAGCGCCGACACGGTCTGGATGATGATGTCCTGCATTTCGTCATGTGAGCCCTGGCTCATGGTAAAGTTCCTTCGTCGCCGGAATTAGACTTGCGGCCGCTTCCGAATTTCTTGTTCTACGCATTCTACGCATTTTGGGGACGATCCCCGATTACTCATGACGGCGGCGGTGCGGCTAATGACGACCTGCCTGTGTCCTTCAAGGACATCTGCCCCGCTGTCGAAACATAGTTAGTCTATCGGATGCAATTCTCACCATATCGTAGATATACCCATAAGTGTTTCTACGTATGACCTTTTGTGCAGGTTTTCTGTCAGCGGACGTAGCTGGCACCGTTCACATCTAGGACTGCGCCGGTCATTGATGGCGGGGCCTTCAGCGCACAAAACGCGACCATCTCTGCGACTTCTTCAGGCATGGCCACGCGGCCGAGTGGAATGTCCGCCAGCAATTTGTCGCCGCCACGGCTCGCCAGATAATCTTCGGCCATGCCCGTCATCGTGAAGCCGGGGCAGATGGCATAAGCAAGGATACCTTGCGCTGCATAAGCGCGGGCGATGGACTTGGTCATCGCTACCATGCCGCCCTTGGACGCGGCATAATGCCAGTGCTGCGGCGAATCACCGCGATAGGCGGCGCGGCTGGCGATGTTGATGATGCGCCCCTCTGTCTTGCGGTCTTGCCAGTGCAGCACGGCGCGTCGGCAAAGCAGGGCGGAGGACGTCAGATTGATTTGCATCGTCCGTTCCCAGCCGGACAGCCAATCGGGCTCATCAGCGGTGAGGGGGTTCTCTTCAAACACACCGGCATTGTTGACGAGGATGTCGACGCGCCCCTCAAGCGCGGCCAGCCCGGCCTCCCACAAATCGCCTGCGCCGTCGGCCGAGGATAGATCAAAATCTTTGCTGGCGACCGCAAAAATACGGGCGTCCTCAGATCCAAAACGGGTGCGAATAGCCGCGCCAATCCCGCGTGACGCGCCTGTGATGATGATATTCTTTGTCATACTGGCCTCTTAGCTGATGTGTCCCTTGGGGCAAAGGCAGTTGCGCCGACGGTTTGACGCGTTAAGGGAGTGGCGACGAACTGACAAAGACAGGGAATGATCATGGCGCAAAACCGCGCAAGGCCGCTCTCGCCGCACCTGACGATCTGGAAATGGGGCGCCAACATGGCCGCCTCCATCATTCACCGTGTGACCGGAACCGGGATGGCGACCGTTGGCGTGCTTGTTTTGACCTGGTGGCTTGTGGCCGCCGCAACGGGGCAGGAATCCTATGATTACTTCCTCGGCTGGGCGAAGCATCCGCTGGGCCAGCTGGTCCTGATCGGCCTCAGCTGGGCATTCTTTCAGCATCTCGGTTCGGGCCTTCGCCACTTCGTACTCGATGTGGGCGCTGGCTATGAACTCAACACCAA
>JBBATT010000246.1:0-4016 GCA_040398605.1 Chakrabartia sp. | reverse complement strand
GAAGTGCTCTCGCGTGGAGTTCATCCGCTAATGGCTGCCGCAGTTCAAATTCCGGATGAAGCCGAAGTCCGCGCACGCTGGGGCGGTTTTGCCTTCACGCCTGCGGTGATGGAAAAGGCGCAGACGATCATCGCGCGCTATCCCGCTGGCCGTCAGGCCTCGGCTGTCATGGGCTTGCTTGATCTGGCGCAGCGTCAGGTGGGTGAAGAGACGACGACGCAAGGTTGGTTGCCGGTGCCGGTGATCGAATATGTCGCAGCACAGCTCGATATGCCGTACATGCGCGTTTACGAAGTCGCGACCTTCTACACCATGTACAACATGGCGCCGGTCGGGAAGTTCCATGTGCAGGTCTGCGGCACCACGCCGTGCATGCTGCGCGGGTCGGACGATGTTCTGGCCGCCTGCAAGTCCAAGGGGCTCGTCAAGGGCGGCACGTCCGCAGACGGCCTGTTCACACTGAACGAAGTCGAATGTCTGGGTGCCTGCGCCAACGCGCCGATGGTCCAGATCAACGACGACAATTTCGAAGATTTGACCTTTGACAGCACCGTCGCGCTGCTCGACGCGCTGGCGGCGGGCAAGCCGGTCAAAATCGGCCCACAGATCAACCGTCAGACCAGCTGCCCCGAAGGTGGCGCGACGTCGTTGAAAGAGATGGCTACAGCAAATCACGATTACCGGGGGGAATGGAAGTGAGCCTCCAGGACAAAGACCGCATTTTCACCAACCTCTACGGTTTCCAGCCGTGGACGCTGGATGCCGCCAAGAAGCGCGGATGCTGGGACAATACGAAGAAGCTGCTCGCCACCGGCCAGGATGAGATCATTGAGATCATCAAGGCATCGGGCCTGCGCGGGCGCGGCGGGGCCGGCTTCCCCACGGGGATGAAGTGGAGCTTCATGCCCAAGGCGCCGACGCCGGAGCGTCCCAATTTCCTCGTGATCAACGCCGACGAATCCGAGCCCGGTTCCTGCAAGGACCGTGAGATCATCCGGCATGATCCGCACCGCCTGATCGAAGGCGCGCTGATCGCCGGTTTCGCGATGCGCGCGCGCGCCGCCTACATCTACATCCGCGGTGAGTTCATCTACGAAGCCAAGGTGCTGCAGGCGGCGGTCGAAGAGGCCTATGCCGCAGGGCTGGTGGGCAAGAATGCCTGCAAGTCGGGCTATGATTTTGACGTGTTCGTCCACCGTGGCGCAGGCGCGTACATCTGCGGTGAAGAAACCGCGATGATCGAAAGCCTGGAAGGCAAAAAGGGCCAGCCGCGCCTGAAGCCGCCATTCCCGGCGGGTGCGGGCCTTTATGGCTGCCCGACGACGGTCAACAATGTGGAATCCATCGCCGTCACGCCAACGATCCTGCGGCGCGGGGCCGATTGGTTCAAGAGCTTCGGGCGCGAAGGCAATGCCGGCACCAAGCTGTTCCAGATTTCCGGCCACGTAAACACGCCGTGCACCATCGAAGAGTCGATGAGCATTCCCTTCAAGGAACTCATTGAAAAGCACGCCGGTGGCATCCGCGGCGGGTGGGACAATCTGCTCGCGGTCATCCCCGGTGGGTCGTCCGTGCCGCTGGTGCCTGCCGCGCAGATCATGGACGCGCCGATGGACTTTGACGGGCTGAAGGCCTTGGGCTCCGGCCTCGGCACTGCCGCCGTCATCGTCATGGACAAGTCCACTGACATCGTGCGCGCGATTTCCCGACTGAGCTACTTCTACAAGCACGAGTCATGCGGCCAGTGCACGCCGTGCCGCGAAGGCACGGGTTGGATGTGGCGCGTCATGGAACGCCTGCGCGAAGGCAAGGCGGACGTGTCGGAAATCGACACGCTGTTCGAAGTCACCAAGCAGGTCGAAGGCCACACCATCTGCGCGCTCGGCGATGCAGCGGCCTGGCCGATCCAGGGCCTGATCCGCCATTTCCGCCCGGAAATGGAACGCCGCATTGCCGAAGCGAATGGCGGCCAAATGCTGGAGGCGGCGGAGTAAACTATGCCTAAAGTCACCGTAGACGGCACCGAAATCGAAGTTCCCGCAGGCGCCACTGTCCTTCAGGCGTGTGAGTTGGCGGGCAAGGAAATCCCGCGTTTCTGCTATCATGAGCGGCTGTCCATCGCGGGCAATTGCCGCATGTGTCTGGTTGAAGTGGCACCGGGTCCGCCCAAGCCGCAGGCGTCATGCGCTTTGCCCGCTACCGAAGGTCAGGTCATCAAGACTGACAGCGCGATGGTCAAAAAGGCGCGTGAAGGGGTGATGGAGTTTCTCCTCATCAACCACCCGCTTGATTGCCCGATCTGCGATCAGGGTGGCGAGTGCGATTTGCAGGATCAGTCGGTTGCTTATGGCCGTGGCGGATCGCGCTATGACGAGAACAAGCGCGCCGTAACTGAGAAGTATATGGGCCCGCTCGTCAAGACGGTGATGACGCGCTGCATCCAGTGCACGCGCTGCGTCCGCTTTGCCGAAGAAGTGGCGGGGATTGAAGAAATCGGCGCGATTGGTCGCGGTGAGAATATGCAGATCACCAGCTATCTTGAGCGCGCTGTCACCAGTGAGCTTTCGGGCAACGTTGTTGATCTCTGCCCGGTCGGTGCGCTGACATCCAAGCCCTACGCCTTCATGGCGCGGCCTTGGGAATTGAAGAACACAGCCGCCATCGACGTGATGGATGCCGTGGGCACGAACATCCGCCTCGACAGCCGGGGCCGTCAGGTACTGCGCGCCGTGCCGCGCATCAATGAAGACGTGAACGAGGAATGGGCGAGCGATAAGACGCGCCACGCCGTGGATGGCCTCGTCCACCGTCGTATCGACAAGCCGTTCGTTCGCAAGAACGGCAAGCTCGTCGCGGTCGAATGGGCCGATGCGTTGAAGGTTGTCGCGGCTGCTGCCAAGGATGCCGGCAAGTCGGTTGCCGCCATCGCGGGCGATCAGGCCGATTGCGAAACGATGTTTGCGGCGCGCCAGATGGTGAAGTCGTTGGGCGGCACGATGTTTGAAGGCCGCCAAACGGGCCTCGCTTATGACACGTCGAGCCTGTCCGCCGTCAACTTCAACACCGGCATCGCGAATATCGAGACTGCCGATGTGATCCTGCTCGTCGGGTCGGACCTCCGTCGTGAGGCGCCGCTCGTCAACACGCGCATCCAAAAGGCCGTCCGTAAGCGGGGCGCGAAGGTGTTCGCGATCGGACCGGACACGGACCTGACCTACAAGGCCGAATTCCTCGGCGCGAACCTTGGCCTGCTCTCCAAACTGCCCAAGCATGTCGCCGATGCCTTTAAGGCAGCGGAACGCCCCGCGATCATCGTCGGTGGCGGCGCACTGCGCTATGAAGGCGCGCATGGCGCGGCGCTGGCATTCGCCAAGAAGCACAAGCTGGTGCGTGATGGGTGGAACGGCTTCAACGTCCTCCACTTCGCCGCCGCGCGCATGGGCGGGCTGATGCTCGGTTATGCGTATGACGGCGGGATCAAGGCGCTGGCCGCGAAGAAGCCCAAGCTGGCCTTCTTCCTCGGCGCGGATGAGGTCGATTATTCGATCTTCGCTGACACCTTCAAAGTCTATGTCGGCCACCACGGCGATGCGGGTGCCCATGCGGCAGACGTTATCCTGCCGGGCGCTGCTTATACCGAGAAATCAGGAACTTACGTCAATCTCGAGGGTCGCGTGCAGCGCGGTGATCGGGCTGTCTTCCCGCCGGGTGATGCGCGTGAGGACTGGTCGATCTTCCGGGCGCTTTCGTCGCTCACGGGCAAGGTGCTGCCGTTCGACAGCCTTGATGCGCTGCGTGTCGACATGGCGAAGGCTGTGCCTGCCTTGGGCCGTGAAGGTCTGGCCACCTATGGCTGGGATGTCCCGTCGTTGCCCGACAAGGCGAGCGCAGACATTGCCGATTATCCGATCAAGGATTTCTACCTGACCAACGCGATCTGCCGCGCTTCGGAAACGATGCAGCGCTGCTCATCGGAATTGGTCCACGGGGAAGAATGGCTGGAGGCCGCGGAATGA
>JBBATT010000245.1:0-4018 GCA_040398605.1 Chakrabartia sp. | reverse complement strand
TTCATGGAGCGCTACGCGCCCAACGCGAAGGACCTCGCCTCGCGCGACGTCGTGTCGCGCTCCATGGCTATGGAAATGCGCGAAGGCCGCGGCGTTGGCCCGAACAAGGACCACATCTTCCTCCACCTCGATCACATCGATCCCAAGGTGCTGGCAGAGCGCCTTCCCGGCATCACCGAAAGCGGCAAGATCTTTGCCGGTGTGGACCTGACGCGTCAGCCGCTGCCGGTTTGCCCGACGGTCCATTACAACATGGGCGGTATCCCCTGTAATTATCACGGCCAGGTCGTGACCAAAAAGGGCAAGAATGACGATCACGTCGTGCCCGGTCTTTATGCCGTGGGTGAAGCGGCGTGCGTGTCAGTCCACGGCGCAAACCGCCTTGGTTCCAACTCGCTGATCGACCTTGTCGTGTTCGGCCGCGCAACTGGCCTGCATCTGAAGGAAACACTGAAGGCAGGGGTAGCCCAAAAGCCGCTTCCGGCGAATGCGACCGACCTTCCGCTCGCCCGTGTCGAAAAGTTCCGCAACGCAAAGGGCGGTTCGCCCACGGCGGACATCCGCCTCGATATGCAGCGCACGATGCAGAAGCACGCCGCCGTGTTCCGTGATAGCGCGCTGCTCTCCGAAGGCGTGGACTTGATGCGCAAGGTCAACAAGCGTCTGGAAGACGTGGCCGTGAGCGATCGCAGCCTCATCTGGAACACCGATCTGATCGAAACGCTGGAACTGGATAACCTCATGGCGCAGGCCGTCTGCACCATGGAAAGCGCTGAAAACCGAAAGGAATCGCGCGGCGCCCATGCGCATGAAGATTTCCCGGATCGTGATGACAAGAACTGGATGAACCACACGGTCAGCTGGTTTGAAGGCTGGGGCGGCAATGGTGGCAAGGTCACGCTCGATAGCCGTGGCGTGCACAACTACACGCTCACCGACGAAGTTGAGTACATCAAGCCCAAGGCACGCGTTTACTAAGGTCGGGCTGAAACGAGGGGATATATGCCATGTGGTTCGTGCTGGCCGGTCTCCTCTTTCTCTTCATCTTGTGGGCCGCGCAGTTCGTGACGCCCGCACAAAAGGCTGAAAGCCGGAAGCGTACCCACCGGATCGCCTTCGGGCTCTGGCTCTTGAGCGGGCCGCTTGCGACACGGTTGGTATGGGAGGCAGGCGGGCCCGTCTTGGGCATCTGCATGCTTGGTCTGACCCTGTTTGCGCTGGTGGATAGTCGCCGAAAGGGATGGCCGTAAGCGCGCCTATTTGGTTTTCACTTTCCTACAGGCGGTCAAATGTGCAATCAGGATGGCACTGAATTCACCGGAGTCCTGCCGTGCAATTCGACCTTCCAAACACTTTACGACTTCTTGCCTACCCCGCTGCGACTAGGTTCAGCTTCGCTTCGCTAAGTCTCGCGCCCATCCCGCAAGCGGGTGGGGAGGGCCTGATTGAGCCCCCACGCATTTCTGCGGCTTGAGGCCCTCAACTTCCTCCAATTCCGCAACTGTGCGAACTTCCACGCCCACCATTGTCCGCGCCCTTTTGCCTCGCTAAGGCACCTCAGAAATCTGGGCCAACAGGACACGCACCATGACCGTCACCATCCGCGAATCCGACATTATCGATAGCGTCGCCGACGCACTCCAGTTCATCAGCTATTTCCACCCGATGGATTACATCCGCGCGCTGGGCGAAGCGTATAAGAAGGAGCAGGGGCCGGCCGCTAAAGACGCGATTGCGCAGATCCTGACCAACAGCCGCATGTGCGCCGAAGGTCATCGTCCGATCTGTCAGGACACCGGCATCGTCACCGTCATCGTCAAATGGGGCCAGCAGTGCGTGCTGGAATCGGGCCGATCTCTGCAGGAAGTCATCGATGATGGCGTGCGCCGTGCCTATCTGCTGCCCGAGAACAAACTGCGCGCCTCAATCCTTGCCGATCCGGCTTTTACCCGCGTGAACACGCGCGACAACACGCCCTCGGTCGTCCATCTCGAAATGGTGCCCGGTGACAAGGTGACGTTTGATGTCGCGGCCAAAGGCGGCGGGTCTGAAAACAAGACCAAGTTCAAGATGATGAACCCCGGTGATTCCATTGTGGACTGGGTGCTCGATATGGTCCCGCAAATGGGCGCTGGCTGGTGCCCGCCGGGGATGCTCGGCATCGGCATTGGCGGGACGGCCGAAAAGGCCATGGTCCTCGCCAAGGAAAGCCTGATGGGCAGCATCGACATGGCAGACCTTAAGGCGCGCGGACCGCAGAACGACATCGAACGCCTGCGCATCGAAATCTTTGACAAGGTCAATGCGCTGGGCATCGGCGCGCAGGGGCTGGGTGGTCTTGCCACGATCCTCGACGTGAAGATCTTGGATTACCCGACGCACGCGGCGTCAAAGCCGGTCGCGATGATCCCCAATTGCGCCGCGACGCGCCATGCGCATTTCACGCTCGATGGGTCGGGGCCGCAATATCTCGAAGCGCCGAATCTTGAGGAATGGCCCAAAGTTGAATGGGCGCCTGACAGCGCGGCCCAGCGCGTTGATCTCGACACGCTGACATCTGCCGATGTGCAGGGCTGGAAGGCGGGCGACCGCCTGCTCCTCAATGGCAAGATGCTCACCGGGCGCGATGCCGCGCACAAGCGGATCAAGGATATGCTCGCCAAGGGCGAAGAGCTCCCCGTCAGCTTCAAGGGGCGGATGATCTATTATGTTGGCCCGGTTGATCCTGTGGGTGAGGAAATTGTCGGTCCGGCAGGTCCCACGACCGCAACCCGCATGGACAGCTTCATGGACATGATGCTCGAACAGGGTCTGCTCGGCTGCGTCGGCAAGGCGGAACGTGGCGCTGCGGCCACACAGGCGATTGCCAAGCACAAGTCTGCTTATCTGATGGCTGTCGGCGGGGCGGCCTATCTCGTCGCCCGCGCTATCAAGGGCAGCAAAGTCGTTGGCTTTGAAGACCTTGGCATGGAAGCCATTTACGAGTTTGAGGTGAAGGACTTCCCGGTAACTGTGGCAGTCGACAGCAGCGGCGAGAACGTTCACACCACAGCTCCACTCATCTGGAAAAAGAAGATCGCAGACGAGGGGCTGTTGCAACCGGCAGAGTAAGCTGCGGGGATCATCGAAAGGGAGAGACTATGCCAGAAATCGTCTTGCATCACTACGAAACGTCGCCGTACGCGGAGATGGTGCGCGTGGCACTTGGGCTGAAAGGCCTAAGCTGGCGTTCTGTTATTATCCCCAACATGATGCCCAAGCCCGATCTGGTCGAGTTGACTGGTGGTTATGCCCGTACACCTGTCCTGCAGATTGATGCCGAAATCTATTGCGACACGGCAGCCATCCTCGATGCGCTGGAACGGCATCAGCCGCAACCAAGCTTCTATCCTGCACCGCTCGGAGACCTTCACCGGATGGTGGCAGGCTGGACGGGCGCGGCGCAATTTGGCGCCCATGTGGGTGCTGCCATGCGCAACATTCCCGCCGATGTGCTTGGGCCGGGCTTTGCGGAGGACCGCAAGCGCCGGTTCGTCGGGTTTGATTTTACCCGGATGCCGGTCGTTGCACCGCATCTGGAATCACAGGTGACTGTTGCGGCAGATTGGCTGGAGTCCGCGCTGAAAGATGGCCGCGCGTTCATTGGCGGCGATGCGCCCGGTCACGGGGATTTGGGCCTCTACATGAACCTTTGGTTCTTGGTCGTGATGCCTTTTGCCAAGCCTTTCGCGGGTGGAATTTTTGCCCGTCCCGCCTTGATGGCGTGGTTTGAGCGGATTCGCGCCATCGGCCATGGCGAGGCTGTTCCAACCAGCGCGCAGGACGCAATTGATATCGCGAAATCCAGCGCACCAGCAGATATCACTGGGCAAGTCGAAGCCGGGCAGAGCGTCGGTCAGGCCGTGCGCATCCAGACAGAGAATTCAGGCGATGATCCAGTGGAAGGCACGCTTTTGAGTTGCAACTCCCAGGGGATCGTCATCCGCCGTGAAAGCGCAAAGGCCGGTCCGCTCAATGT
>JBBATT010000244.1:0-4038 GCA_040398605.1 Chakrabartia sp. | reverse complement strand
AGGGGCCGGCACTTTTTCCGATGGCAAGCTCTACAGCCGGATCAAGGACCCGCGCCACCTCGGTCGCAAGGTGCTTGTCGAGTTCGTAAAGGCTGGTGCGCCGGAAGACATTCTTACGGAGGCCCATCCCCATATCGGCACCTTCCGTCTCGTCACCATGGTGATGAGCATGCGCAAGACGATTGAGGATCTTGGCGGCGAATATCGGTTCCAGACCCGCGTCGAGGATTTCGATATTGTTACGGATGCGGCGGGCAATCGCGCAATGCGTGGACTGCATTTGTCCGACGGCACATACCTCGACGCCCAACATGTCATCATGGCCGTCGGCCACAGCGCGCGGGATACCTTCTACAAGCTGCACGAGCGCGGCGTGCATGTGGAGGCCAAGCCCTTCGCCATCGGCGTCCGCATTGAACACCCCCAAAGCTTGATTGATCGCGCACGCTATGGTGCGGATGCGGGCAATAAGATTCTTGGCCCCGCCGCTTACAGCCTGTCTCACACGGCCAGCAACGGCCGTTCGGTCTACAGCTTCTGCATGTGCCCAGGCGGGCGCGTGGTCGCCGCAGCCTCAGAGGAAGGGCGCGTCGTGACCAACGGCATGAGCCAGTACTCACGCGCCGAGTTCAACGCCAATTCCGGCCTCGTCGTCGACATTTCCCCGGAACGAGACTTTCCCGGTGGACCGCTGGCAGGGGTTGAATTGCAACGACACTGGGAAACTCAGGCGTTTCTCGCAGGTGGCTCCAGCTACCAAGCCCCGGGGCAGCGGCTGGAGGACTTTGTGGCCGGCCGGCCCTCGACGGCATTAGGCTCGATCACACCCTCTTATCAGCCCGGCGTTCACCCGTCCGACCTGTCGACCTGCTTGCCCGACTTTGTGACACAAGCCATCCGCGAGGCGCTGCCCGTCTTTGGCCGCAAGATGCCGGGCTATGACCATCCCGATGTCGTGCTGACGGGCGTGGAATCGCGCACATCCTCCCCCATCCGCATTCGGCGTGGGGAAAATTGCCAAAGCATCAATACGCAGGGGCTATACCCCGCAGGCGAAGGCGCGGGATATGCGGGCGGCATTCTCTCCGCCGCTGTCGATGGCATCAAGGTCGCCGAGGCGCTGGCGCTTACGCTGGACGTCAGGAAGGGCTGACAACCTGATGGCCCATAGGCCAAGCGTGGCAGCGCCCGACGGCAAACAGCCGCGGGGCGCTACCATGTAGTTCGTCAGGCCGCTGCGACAGGCACCTTCCCTTGTGCCGATTGACGGCCAAAAATCTCTCGCAACAAAGACAGCGACATCAGATGCGCGTGAACCAAGACGAGCAGCCCGGAGCTATTCATCTTGCGCAGCTGATCCCCGCGCAGGTCGCGCAGTTTCTCTTCATTCACCATCTGGAAGCCCCGATAGATGAAGGGCGCCTTGTCGCCTTCCGGCTGGATCGTCATTTCGCCCTCCATCAAGAGGTCATTGTCGATGAGTTCCTTGATGAACGCTTCCGTGCGCTGGCCGGCCTGCTCAAACTGTTCACAAAAGCCCAAGATGCGCTTTGTGGCTTCGGTTTGCTGACCATCTTCAAACAACGCGTCACCATCTTCAAATTCGCCGATCGCGCCTGCTGTCGGGTCAAAGCAGACCGACAAGTCCGCACTGTCCGGAGTCAACTTGGCAAGCATGAAGGGATAGCGGCGAACATAGGCTGGAATGTAGGCTTGCTCGGAAAACTTGCCATCTTCGCCCATAAAAACATTCACGCCTTCGTTGAGACCCATCAGCGCAAGCGGCACCGGGTTCGGGCCAGACGAGAAAATGATCGGAAAGAAGCGCTGGGCACTGGTGAATTCATCAACGGTTACCGGGACGGCATGTTGCGCCGCGAGCCAAGGCGCGCTCTCAATCGGACGTGTCTTCCAAGTTGCGTGGTCGATGGACGACAAGGGAACGAGGTCTTTGAAAAACAGGGGGAAGTTATTCTGCGGTGCGCTGGCCATATCTATGCTCCTAAAAATTAAAGAATGTGACTGCCCCGAGCGCGCAATGAGCCCGGAAAGCATTTAAACTCGGACGTATTGTCTCTCGACCAAAGCCGCCGCTTCCGGGCAGCTTTTCGCCTGACTATTTCAGTGCAGCGATCGCGGCTTTGGCACCATCAAGCGGCACGTCGACCACCAGCGTGTTTTCTCCACCCCAAGGGCGGAACCCAACTTTCATGATTTTGCCAGTGTCAAATTGGGCAAGCAGCTTCGCATCGAGTTCGAGAATGGATTGACAGCCATCTGGAAGGCAAGTGACGAACACCGACTTCACTTCTTCATTTTCATCGATGCGCGCAACAACACCACCACGCAAATCAACGCCAAAAGGCAGAGTGAGCGTCAGGAATGTTCGCCCCTGCTCAACCGCGACCATCGCCTGAAGCAGTCGCCCCTTCGTCTCGGCATTGTCGTAATTCTGTGTCTGCACAGCTCGGCAGTCTTTGGCGTTGATCTTGTTGCAGATGAAACCCCATTTATCGAACGTCTTGCTGAGCACCCATTCAATGGGGGCAGCCGGAGACGCCGGGGCGGCAGGCTGTGCCGGTGCGGCAGTCGCTGCTGAAGGCTTGGTGGTCTTGTCGGTCTTAGCAGATATCGCAGGTGTAGCGAACAGACAGGCGGAAACAGCAACAGCCGTAAAGACAGTGAAAACTCGTTTATGCATCATAAGACTCCTTTATTTTTTCGCTTCGAACTGGAGGACAAACTCAGTCGAAACCGTATTGCCATCCTTATCGACAGAAGTGATCTTGATGGCGAGAGAGGAGATATTGTCGGGCGCCTCACCCACCAGAGTTTCTTGAGTTGCGTCGTAGTAAAGCCACGCAGGCAGTGGGCTGCCGTCAGTTAATGTGGTTTTCACCGTAGCTTGCGATCCGTCACTCCCGTTGAAAAGATTGGCCTTTGCGATTGGAATGACGAAGGCGCGGCCCACCGCCATCATGACTGGTGGGGCCGTGTTAATGGCAGGAGCCATGACAACTGGCGCCGGCGGAGTAGCAACCCCTATCCCTTCCACGACAACGGCTTCAGGGGCACTGACTGCCATAGCCGGGGTCGGGCTAGACGCCGCAAGCACCTGGTAGGTATTCGGATTGATCACTGTCATGGGGGTAGCCATGGCAATCATCACTGGCGCGTTTTCAGCATTCAATGCCGGTAGCTGATAGTTGGCAGCCAATGCAGTTGCGCTGTCAATCAACTGGATCTGACTGATATAGTTCCCGATAAACTCCACCCTCGACGAGAAGGCCAATGCACCAGCATAGCCGAGCACCTCTCCTGACAAGCCGGTCGAAACGCTGACAAAACCATTCAAATTGTTGGTATCGTCAAACATCTTGCTGGCGGAAAGCGAGACTGCTCTTGGCGTGATCGTGCTCGCCGTGTTGTTGACATAGTTTATCGCATAATCGGTCAATCGGGTGCCCGAGGCCGCAACAGCACCGCCCACCGTGATCGTCTTGTTGCTCTGGACCACACCGTTCAACCGGCTGACGTCCTTAGTCGCATAAGCCAGCGTCAGACCGCTGACGCTCTCGCTGCCAATCAGGCCACTCACGATGTAGCCTGTGCCCAAGGCAGAACTCACAACCGACGTGGTGCCGTCATAAACCTTGGTTTGCGCCAAGGCCGCCACCATCAAAGGTGCGGGCGTGATATTTGCCTGCGCGCTCGCCGTTGAAGAGGCCAGCGTGTAGTTGCCAATATCCCTTCCAGCCAGCGTGAGACCGCTGATGCTGACCACAAGGCCCTGTGCCGCATGGCTGTCTGCAAACACACCGGTCGAGGTTGCAACGTTAAGGTCATCGCCGGAGAACATGCCGTTAAACACAGCATTGGTCATGGCCAAGGCGGCAGAGGTGTTGCCGTTATAGATCTTGTTGTTCGCCGTGATCCCGGACACTGAACTGATCGTCGCGCGGGTGATATCAACCGTGCGGGCGCCGCCCACCAGCGTGTAGTTGCTGCCAAGCCCGCCACTCGTGCCATTGCCCAAGG
>JBBATT010000243.1:0-4043 GCA_040398605.1 Chakrabartia sp. | reverse complement strand
GTTTCCCCCGGCGCTTCTTCGGTCCCGGCAAGCAGCGATCCGACCATCACACTCGATGCACCGGCGGCCAGAGCCTTGGCGACGTCGCCCGATGTGCGCAAACCGCCATCGGCGATGACGGGCACGCCAGACTTTGCGGCTTCCGCTGCCGATTCCATGATCGCCGTCAGCTGCGGAACACCCACGCCTGCAACAACACGGGTCGTGCAGATAGAGCCCGGACCAATCCCGACCTTCACCCCGTCGGCCCCTGCGTCGATGAGCGCGCGCGTCGCTTCTGCCGTGGCGACGTTACCAGCAATGATCTGGACGGTGCTCGACAGTTTCCTGACGCGTTCGACGGCTTGGGAGACCATCTTGGAATGGCCATGAGCGGTGTCAATCACGATCAAGTCGCATTCGGCGTCGATCAGCGCTTGTGTGCGTTCAAAGCCCGCATCCCCAACTGTCGTTGCCGCAGCCACGCGCAATCGGCCTGCCGCGTCTTTCGTAGCATTGGGATAAGTCACGGCCTTGTCCATGTCCTTGACCGTGATGAGGCCAACGCAATGGAATGCCTTGTCGACAACCAGAAGCTTTTCAATGCGGTGCGTGTGCAAAAGGCGGCGCGCTTCATCTTGCCCGACACCCGTGCTGACGGTGACGAGGTTCTCATGCGTCATCAGTTCTGCAACGGGCTGGTTGGGATTTTCAGCAAAGCGCACATCGCGGTTAGTGAGGATTCCGACCAGTCGGCCGCCTGCTTCCACAACTGGAATGCCGGAAATGTGATGAACGGCCATCAGCGCCTTCGCCTGAGCCAATGTCGCGGTCGGCTCGATCGTGATGGGGTTGACCACCATGCCGGATTCAAAGCGCTTTACCTGACGGACCGCATCACATTGTTCCTCGATGGACAGGTTGCGGTGTAAGACGCCTAAACCGCCGAGCTGCGCCATGACAATCGCCATGTCGGCTTCAGTGACGGTATCCATGGCTGACGAAAGGATCGGGATATTGAGTGTGATATCGCGCGTGATCTGCGTCCGCGTATCCGCCTGGCTCGGCAAAACGTCTGACTCGCGTGGCTGCAGCAGCACATCGTCGAAGGTCAGGCCAAGAGGAATTTCAATTGCCACAGTCGTGTTCCCGTTTGAGTCGTGGCGGCCCATGTAACCAAGCAGGGCACAGGGCGCTAGGGCCGATTGTGCTGCCTGCGTCGGTCCTCCCCGTTTCAGGCCGCCAGTTCTTCTGATGACAGATCATAGAGATATTCAGCGCCCGACGTGACTGACGAGGCGAGGCCCATCGCCTCACCCACCATGTGCGCGAGATAATAGCGTGCCGTTACGACCTTTGCCCGCAAGAAGGTCGGATCACCCACCCCACGCTCAAGCAAGTCGGCTGCCACGCGTGCCTGTCGCTCCATCAGCCAGCCACAGGTCATCACGGACACCATCGTTAGATATGGGTAGCTCGCCGCCAACCGGTCGTCGATATCAGCATCAAGCAGAATGGCCGTCAGTTGCTCGACCAAATTGGTCAGGGCGATCAACCGCTCATCTTCCGCCTCTGCACGAACATCGGCGATCAGCGCGGCCATGCCGGTGCCGCCGTCACCTGCCAGCTTGCGCCCGACAAGGTCTGCCGCCTGAATGCCGTTTGTGCCTTCATAGATCGGCGCGATCCGGGCATCGCGATAATGCTGGGCCGCGCCCGTTTCCTCGATGAAGCCCATGCCGCCATGCACCTGGATGCCAAGGCTGGCCACTTCACAGCCAATGTCCGTGCCATAGGCCTTGGCCAGCGGCGTTAGCAGGTCCACCCGGGTGCGGGCGCCCTCCATGCCAAGGCGCGACCGGTCGACATTGCTAGCCGCCAGATAGAGCAATGCACGGGCTGCCTCTGTCAGCGCCTTCATGCGCAGCAGCATCCGGCGAACGTCGGGATGTTCGATGATGGCGACGGATTTACCGCCGGAATCAGGGCGGGCAGACTGAATGCGGTCCTTCGCATAGCCCACAGCCTGTTGCGTTGCGCGCTCGGCAATCTGGACGCCCTGCAGGCCGACATTGAGGCGTGCATTGTTCATCATCGTGAACATGGCGCGCATCCCGCCCATTTCCGGGCCGATCAGCCAGCCATGGCAATCATCATTGTCGCCATAAGACATGACACACGTGGGCGAACTGTGGATGCCAAGCTTATGTTCGATGGAGACGCAACGAACGTCATTCCGGCTCCCGTCGGGACGGATTTTGGGAACCAGAAACAAAGAGATGCCCTTCGTGCCCGGAGGCGCGCCCGGCGTTCTGGCGAGCACGAGATGCACGATGTTGTCCACCAGATCATGTTCACCAAAGGTGATATAAATTTTGGTTCCCTTGATCCTGAAGCTGCCATCGGCTGCGGGCTCGGCTGTCGACCGCAGTGCGCCAACATCTGACCCGGCTTGCGGTTCCGTCAGGTTCATCGTCCCCGACCAATGGCCAGATACGAGATTGGGCAAATACATTTGCTGCTGTTCCGGGCTGCCGTGGGAGGCAATCGCCTCAATCGCGCCAGATGTCAGAATAGGGCAAAGCCCAAAGCCCATATTGGCCGTGCCAAGGTTTTCTAGGACAACAAAACCAAGCGCAAAAGGCAGTCCCTGCCCGCCAAAGGCCGGATCGCTGTCAATCGTGCCCCAGCCGCCATCGACATATGCCCGATAGGCCTCCTTAAAGCCCGGCGGCATGGTGACAGCACCGTCGTCCCATTTGGGCGTGTTCGTATCACCCACCCGGTTCGTCGGCGCCCATTCACCAACGGCAAGGGCAGCCGCACCTTCAAGGATCGCATCGACCATGTCCGGCGTCGCCGCCTCAAATCGAGCAGCGGCGGCCAGTTCGTCCATGCGGGTCACATGATCAAGAACGAAGCGCTGTTCAGCGGTGGGCGGTGAATAGGTCATGCGGAAATCCCTGATGTTGCATGCGGCTGCCAAGGGCTATAGCGCTGCGCACGATGGAGACAATCTCCCCTTTGGCCACCGAGGTTCGACCCTACGGCACCGCCGCGATTGCAGAGGCGTCGCGCCTCATCTTGGCTGGTCAATGCGTCGCTGTGCCGACAGAAACGGTCTATGGACTCGCCGCGGATGCAACCAATGGCGCGGCTGTTGCGGGCATCTATGCCGCGAAAGGTCGCCCCTCCTTCAATCCTCTGATCGTCCACGTGCCTGATCTGGAAGCAGCAGAGCGTCTGGCTGTCTTTGATGAAGCCGCGCGCGCGCTGGCCAATGAATACTGGCCCGGGCCGCTGACACTGGTCCTTCCTGCCCGCGCGGATAACGGTATTGCCGCACTGGCAACTGCGGGTCTGTCTTCCATTGCGATCCGCGTGCCTGCGCATCCGGCCATGCAAGAGCTTCTTCGGGTCTCGGGCAAGCCGCTTGCCGCACCCAGCGCCAACGCCAGCGGCACGATTAGCCCCACGCGCGCAGCCCATGTTCTCAAGAGCCTTGCTGGCCGTATTCCGCTCATTATTGATGCAGGGCCGACACAAGCAGGGCTGGAATCAACGATCATCGCGCTCACCGACGGTGTGCCCCGCCTGCTGCGGCCAGGACCAATTGATCTTGGTCTAGCCCTATCGACTGGCGGCGACATTGAGGCCCCCGGCCAACTCGCAAGTCACTATGCGCCGTCCAAGCCTTTGCGGCTTTCCGCCACCTCCGCCGAAGACGGGGAATGGCTGATTGGCTTTGGCCCGATGACCTGTCACGCGAACCTTAGTGCGGCTGCGGACCTAGCAGAAGCCGCCGCCAACCTGTTCGATCTGCTCCATCAGGCCGATGCGTCCACCCACCCCAAAATCGCTGTTGCGCCGATCCCAGTAGAGGGGTTGGGCGCTACGATAAATGACCGGCTGGCCCGCGCGGCGGCATAGCCCCAACGCAATTGCTTGCATTTTCGGGAAAATGCGCCTAACGCATGTTGCAGCGCAGCAAGGCAAAGAGCTTTGCCGGATCCAATGGCCAGCGTGATTGACTGCAAATGACGCAGTGCAGGCCGGTTTCGAAA
>JBBATT010000242.1:0-4065 GCA_040398605.1 Chakrabartia sp. | reverse complement strand
GGCGCGGGCGGATGATTTGCATCAGGCCAAAGCCATTGACGGCGGTCGCCTCTGCGCCTTCCCCCACGCCTGCCATAACCACGTCCGCCACCTTCTTGCGGACGTCCTTGTTTGACGTGGTCGGGAAATCGATGACGGTGCTGCCGCCAATCCCAAACAGCCGAATGGCGCGCCCCGCCGCCTCGGCTGCCGCCAGCGCCAGCGCATCGGGATCAAGCCAGCCATCGACATCAATCAGCGTCATCGCCTGTGTGGGGATGATCGACAGCGACCCGCCGGGGAAATCGACTTGGCCCGTTTCCGCCTGTTCAATGATCTCGCTCCACCCCGCTTCCTCAAGCAGGTCTGGCCCATAGGGGTCTACAGTGCGGATGGGATGGTCTGTGGCCTCAATGCGGTCTCTCAGTGCCGAAGCCCCGCCCGTGGCGCCCTCAGGAGGTGCCGGACGGGCTTTGGCCCGCTTGTGCACGCGGCCATCAAACATCGGCTCCCGGATGATCTCAACAAGAACCTCGCTTTTAAGGCTCGTCCTGTCGGGCAGAGGCTCCAGGATCGCCTCAAAGTCTGGATTGGTATCTGGTGCATCCCCGGGCGCGGTCCGGCGCACAATGGCGCGCTTGCCCGGCACCTGAATCTCAATGACCCGCAGGGAGAGAATATCACCGGGCTGGAGCGGGGCAGGAAACACCTCCAAATGCGCTTCGACCGCGCGGCCATCTTCTATCAAAAGGGCACGGTTCTCCCCGATGCCCTGTTCATAGATCCACTCAACCAACGGGCACGCCCGCTGCCTGCAACAATGCGCGGGTTTCAAACAAGGGCAGACCCATCACGCCGGAATGCGAGCCGGAAAGCGTGCGGACGAACGCCTCAGCATAGCCTTGGACGGCATAGCCGCCTGCCTTGCCCTGCCATTCCCCGTCCGCGACATAGGCGTCAATCTCCGTCGCGCTCAGCCGTTTGAAAGCGAGCGTACTGGTCGACACGCGGTGGCGCGCAGTGCCAGTGGCATCAATGAGGGTCACGGCAGAATGAACGCGGTGACGACGGCCCGAGAGGAGCGTGAGGAAGGCACGAGCATCAGCCTCTGTCTCCGCCTTGCCAAGGATGCGTGCGCCGACAGCGACGACCGTGTCGGCAGACAAGATGGCCGCCCCTGCATGCCGTGCGGCCACGACAGCTGCCTTTTCCGCCGCGATCCGCCTCGCATAAACGAGCGGACGTTCACCTTTGTGGGGTGTTTCATCGCAATCGGCAGGGTCCACCAGATCCGGTGTCACGCCGATACGCTTCAGCAGCTCAAGCCGCCGGGGAGAAGCTGATGCAAGGACGAACATCACGGGGCCACGCCCGGTGTCCGTCACTTGAAGCGATAGGTGATGCGGCCCTTGGTCAGATCATAGGGCGTGAGTTCAACGAGGACTTCGTCACCAACGAGAACGCGGATGCGGTTCTTACGCATCTTGCCCGCAGTATGGCCGAGGATTTCATGGTCATTCTCAAGTTTCACGCGGAACATGGCGTTCGGCAGCAGTTCAACGACTGCGCCGCGCATCTCGAGAAGTTCTTCCTTAGCCATGCAATACCTTAAGCCCAGATGATCGTTGCGCGGGGTCAATAAACCGCAAAATGGCAAAAGAAAACCCCGCCCGGAAAGTTCCGGACGGGGCTTCTTCAACCAAAAGTCAAAGATGACTTACATTGCCGCGTGCAAAGCTGCGAGCAGCAGCAGGGCGACGATGTTGGTGATCTTGATCATCGGGTTCACAGCCGGACCTGCGGTATCCTTGTAGGGATCGCCAACAGTGTCACCGGTCACAGCAGCCTTATGGGCTTCAGAGCCCTTGCCGCCGTGATGGCCGTCTTCGATGTACTTCTTGGCATTGTCCCAAGCGCCACCGCCCGAGGTCATCGAGATGGCGACAAAGAGGCCGCCGACGATCACGCCGAGAAGAAGGGCGCCGAGCGCTGCAAAGCCCTGTGCCTGACCGGCAACCGCTGTGATGATGAAATACACAGCAATTGGGGCCAAGACTGGCAGCAGCGACGGGATGATCATTTCCTTGATCGCCGCCTTGGTGACGAGGTCAACCGTGCGGGCATAGTCCGGCTTGGACTTGTAGGTCATGATGCCGGGGTCGTTCGCGAACTGGTCACGCACGTCCTTCACCACTTCACCAGCCGCGCGGCCAACGGCGGTCATGCCCATCGCACCAAACAGGTACGGGAGCAGAGCGCCGAGCAGAAGACCAACGATGACATAAGGATTTTCAAGCCCGAAATCGACCGTGAGGTCCGGGAAGAAGGTCCGAAGGTCATTCGTGTAAGCAGCGAACAGCACGAGCGCTGCAAGACCCGCCGAGCCAATGGCATAGCCCTTGGTCACAGCCTTGGTGGTGTTGCCAACAGCGTCGAGAAGATCGGTCTTTTCACGGACCGAGTCATCAAGACCCGCCATTTCGGCAATGCCGCCTGCGTTATCGGTCACTGGACCATACGCATCGAGCGCGACAACCATGCCGGCCACAGCCAGCATCGCGGTGGCCGCAAAGGCAATGCCGATGACGCCGGCAAGCTGATAGGCAATGATGATGCCCACGCAGATGACGATCGTTGGCATCGCGGTCGATTCAAGGCTGATCGCCAGACCCTGAATGACGTTGGTGCCATGGCCCGTTTCCGACGCCTTGGCGATGGAGCGGACCGGACGATAGTTGGTGCCGGTGTAATATTCGGTGATCCAGATGATGAGGCCCGTGATGATGAGACCCAGCAACGAGCAATAGAACAACGTGCGGCCGGTGAAGCCGCCTGTGCCATCCAGATTAGCCCCAAAGACCGTTTCCATGCCGCCCAGCGCGAAGCCGATGGCCCACCAGATGGCAGGAACCGACAGGACCGCTGTGACAAGGAAGCCCTTGTACATGGCGCCCATGACGTTGTTCGAGGAACCGAGCTTGACGAAGTAGGTGCCGATGATCGACGTGATAACGCAGACGCCGCCAATCAGCAGCGGCAAGGTCATCAGCGGAACGAGGCCATCGCCTGCGCCCTTTACGAGCAAGGCAATCAACACCATCGTCGCACCAACGGTGACGACATAGGTTTCGAAAAGGTCAGCCGCCATGCCGGCGCAGTCGCCGACATTGTCACCAACGTTATCGGCGATCACAGCCGGGTTGCGAGGATCATCTTCCGGAATTCCGGCTTCGACCTTGCCAACCAAGTCAGCGCCGACGTCGGCTGCCTTTGTGAAGATACCGCCGCCCAAGCGCGCGAAGATCGAAATCAGCGACGCGCCAAAGGCCAGTGCGACCAGCGCGTCAACGACTTCACGGCTATCTGCCGGAAGCCCCTTCGGGCCAGTGAGGTACCAGAAGAACACCGAGATTGCGAGGAGCGCGAGGCCCGCCACGAGCATGCCGGTGATGGCCCCTGCGCGGAACGCCATCGTCAGGCCGGCCTGAAGGCCTGTCTGCGCGGCAGCAGCCGTGCGGACGTTGGCGCGGACCGAGATGTTCATCCCGATATAGCCCGCGACACCCGAAAGAATGGCGCCGATCAGAAAGCCGATGGCCGAAGTTGTGCCCAGAAAATAGGCGACGAGGACCGCAACGACCGCGCCCACCATAGCGATCGTGCGATATTGGCGGCCCAGATAGGCTTGTGCGCCTTCCTGAATGGCAGCCGCGATTTCCTGCATCTTTTCATTACCGGCGGACGCGCCGAGCACCTGACGGCTCGTGACGAAGCCGTACAAAACGGCCAACAGGCCGCATGCAATAGCAATATTAACAATCATCAGGGTTATCCCTTTCCCCCATACGTGTACGGACTCCCGAGGCCTTTTGGGCCTCCGGCGGAGTTCGGCGGCGGTATGAAGCCTGCGAGTCGCCTTGGCAACCCTTTGGCAACCATCCTATCCGTGCAGCCACCCAAGTCTGTCAGGCAGGGGAACGGGGCCATCGGCATCGACCAGTTGAAGGCCCGTGCCACGCACGATCTGGCCAATCCGCGTCACACGGTCGGACACCTGTGGCGGCGGTAGCGACGCTGTGAACAAAA
>JBBATT010000241.1:0-4086 GCA_040398605.1 Chakrabartia sp. | reverse complement strand
CCAGTGCCTCACGCGCAGCGGGTGTGCGGAGCGCCCGCACAGTGCCGGACCGCCAGTGGGTGATGCGTTGTGCAGCGGACGGGGCATCGGGGAAGCCAGCCGCCTTTAGCATGGCTTCCAGACCCTCTTCCTGCTGTGGCACGCTTTGGGTCGGTGTGCCGTCCAGCCCGTCATAAAGCGTGCCGACGTATGCGATGTGCGGGGCCAGCAGGTCGAACAGGGCGGCGCTGCTTTCCAGACCGGCCAGCTGCGCGACATTGTCGAGGGCCGCTGCATCCTTGGGGAAGCTATGCGTCTGCTGATCATCGACCATCTGCAGGCGATGCTCAAAGGTGCGGTACAGGCGATAGGCGTTGATCAGCGTCTCCGCCTCATCGCCCCCAATATGCCCGGCATCGGCCAGTGCCCGCAGCGCATCCACCGTCGCCGGTGTCCTCAGGGCGGGATCACGCCCGCCATGGATCAGCTGGTGGATCTGCGCGAAGAATTCGCATTCTCTGATACCCCCGCGTCCGCGCTTCAGATCAAAGCCGGGGCCAAAGGCCTGTCCGCTCGCATAATGGTCACGGATGCGGTGGGAGATGGAGCGGATTTCCTTGATCGCCCCGAAGTCGAGGCCGCGCCGCCAGACAAAAGGCTTCAGCGCGCCTGCGAAATACTGGCCCAGCGTCCTGTCCCCCGCACAGGGGCGGGATCGGATGAAGGCGGCCCGTTCCCACGCCACGGCCTGTGATTCGTAATAGGAGATGGCCGCTTCAACCGGCATCACGATGGGCGTCACCTCAGGCGTGGGGCGCAGCCGAAGGTCAATGCGGAACACGTAGCCGTTTTCATCACGCGCCTGCATGATTTCGACGATGCGCCGCCCGATGCGGACGGCGGCGTCAACAGGATCGTCGCGTTCGCGGCAGGGCAGTTTCTGCGGGTCAAACAGCAGGATGGGGTCAATGTCAGACGAATAGTTGAGTTCGCGGCTGCCATGTTTGCCAAGCGCAATGGCCGCCAGACCGCATGGGTCAGCACCGGGGCGATAGTCTGAAATCGCGGTGGCAATTGCCCTGTCGAGCGCAAAATCGGCAAAGTCGGACAGCGTGTGGGTGACAGCGTCCAGATCCAGCAATCCCGCAAGATCACCAATGGCCACGGCGAGGGCGATTTGCCCCTTGGCCCGACGCAAGGCCCGCGCGACGGGCTCTTCCGGATCGAGCGGCGCTTTGTGGAAGGCCAGCGCAGACTCCAGATCACCGGCGGCTAAGGCATCGCGGACATTGGGGTGACGTGACATCAACAAGCGCAGGTGCGGCGCATGCCGGTCCGCGCGCTGCAAGGCGTCATTCAGCTTGTCGCAAGATAAAGACGTCATTGTAGTGGCATAAACCGATCAGCAAACCAGACAAGGAGATAGAGATATGCGCCGCAAATGGGCCATCCTCGCCGTGATGACGACAGCGTTGCTCGTCACCGGATGCAACACAGTAAAGGGCCTTGGCCGCGACATCGAGTCGGTTGGGCAGGCCGGTGAAGAGGTTGTGAAGTAAGCCTAATCGGTAACACCGCGCTCAGGCTGAGCTTGTCGAAGCCTTTCGAAGCACCCTTCGACAGGCTCAGGGTGAGCGCCATCAGGGCTATTCCGCTGCTGCCTCTTCCTGCTTTGCCCGCTTCCGCCCCGTGATCATGATGGCAAGAATGGCCATTTCATAGAGCAGATACATCGGCACCAGCAGCAGGATTTGCGACATGATGTCGGGTGGCGTCAGGACAGCGGAGACCGCGGCGATACCGACCACGGCATAGCGGCGTCCTGATTTCAGCTGCGCCAAAGTGAGGATGCCGACCCGCTCGAGCAGCATCAGCAGCACAGGCAGCAGAAACGCCACGCCAAATCCGAACAGGAACTTGGTCGCAAAGCTGAGATAATTGCCGACGCCGGGCAGCGCCTCTTGCGAGACGCCCCCGACATCGCCTGAAAAGCCGAGCAGGAACTCCAGCGCGACGGGCATGGCCACATAATAGGCCATGGCCGCCCCTGCGGTGAACAAGACGGGCGTCATCAACAGAAACGGCAAAAAGGCGCGCTTCTCTTTGCTGTAAAGTCCGGGTGCCACGAAACGCCAAAGCTGCGTTGCGATCACCGGAAAGGCGACCATGGTCGCTGCGAAAAAGGCGACTTTGATTTCGACGAAGAAGGCTTCGAAAATGTCAGTGAAGATCAGCTTGCCTTGCCCTGCGGCCAGCAACGGCTGGACGAGGAAGGCGAAGATCGGCTTCGCAAAATACAGGCACACGCCGAACGCGACGGCCATGGCAGCGACGCACCAAAGCAGCCGATTGCGTAGCTCAACCAAGTGATCGAGCAGCGGCATCTTGGTTTCGTCCAGATCGCTCACGGCTGGTCCGTCCGTTTGGGCGCGTCATCACTCACCACTGGAGGTGCTGCCTGGTCTTCGACTACCGGCGGGGGAATGGCGGGATGGTCCCGCATGATGCGTTCATTTTCCGCGCGCCATTTTTCTTCCATTTCGCGCAGTTCGGATTCGCGGATCATTTCGTCAAAGCCGGACCGGAACTGACGGGCCACGCCCCGCGCGCGCGCGACCCATTGGCCAACCACGCGCATGACGCGCGGCAGATCCTTCGGGCCGATCACGACGAGCGCGATCACCGCCACCAGCATCAATTCTGTAGGCGCGACATCAAACATGTTTTGACCGATCAGGCCTGCTTGTCGGTTTGCTTCTCAGTCTCGATGACTGTCGGCGCAGGCGTGGTGTCGATGCGCGGCGCGGGGGTGGGCGGCGTCGCGTCATCCTCGGCCATGCCCTTTTTGAAGCTCTTAATGCCCTTGGCGACATCTCCCATCAGATCGGAGAACCGGCCCTTGCCGAACAGCAACATCACGAGGATGCCGACGACCAGCCAATGCCAGATGCTGAAACTACCCATTTGCAGACTCCCAAAGAAGAATGGCCGCTCTAGCCGGACCGGACCTTGCCGGACAGTCCCAATTTAGGCGTGATCGTCATCGCTTTCCAGTTCTTGCAGCTCTGCCTCCGTTTCTGGCAGCTCCATGGCGTCAAAGGCGAGGTCGACCGGATCCAGCAAACCGGCGGCGCGCAGATCATCAATGCCGGGCAAGTCGCGGCGCGTTGCCAGCCCAAAATGCGCCAGAAACGCCGGTGTGGTCGCGAAGGTCAGCGGACGTCCGGGTGTTTCCCTGCGGCCCGCCGGGCGGACCCAGCCCGCCTCCATCAAGACGTCGAGCGTGCCCTTGGAAATTTGCACACCGCGTATCGCTTCGATTTCGGCACGGCTCACCGGCTCATGATAGGCGATGATGGCGAGCGTCTCGATACCCGCGCGGCTAAGCTTGCGGGTCTCCTCGCGCTCCCGCCTCAAAATATGGGCGAGGTCGGACGCGGTTTGGAAATGCCATTTACCGCCGCGCTCGACAAGGTTCACGCCGCGGGTGGCATAGATGGCGCTCAGCGTCGCCAAGGCCGCCTTCACATCGATATCCGGCCCGACATAGGCCGCGATATCCTGCACCGACAAAGGCTCGGCAGCGGCAAACAGCGTAGCCTCAACAGCGCGCGTCACATCAGTAGCGGGGTCAAGCGGGGGCAGGGCTTCGGTCATGCGGCCCGGACATATAATGGGGCAAAGGCTGATTCTTGCCGCAGGGCGATCTTGCCCTGACGCGCGAGTTCCAGTGTGGCCAAAAAGCTGGAAGCGAGTGCCGACTTGCGAAATTGCGGATCATCACTTTCGGGCAGGAAGCGCTGGATGACCGTCCATTCGATGGCCGCACCGACCAGTCTGGAGACACGCGCGATCGCCTCTTCCAGCGTCAGCACATTGCGCTGATGGACGATATGAAGCGGCGGTTCGGCGCGCACCTTCACATGGCCATAGGCTTGGATCAGTTCAAACAGGTTCGCATCCCATAATGACTTGCGAACAACCCGCAGACCTTCCGGCGCAGGCCTTGCGAACACATCGCGCCCCAACCGGTCGCGGCCCATCAGCCGGGCACCTGCATCGCGCATGGCGTTGAGCCGTTCCAGTCTCAGCTGCAGCCGCATCGCC
>JBBATT010000240.1:0-4124 GCA_040398605.1 Chakrabartia sp. | reverse complement strand
CTGGAAGATCGACGACTCGCTCGACGTCTTTGCCGTTCACGGTGTCGGCGGCATCCTCGGCTCGCTCTTCATGCCCATCCTGTTTTCAGAAATGTTCGGCGGCGGCGGCTTTGCCGAAGGCGCGAACGTCACGACACAATTGGTCGCCCAGTTGGTCGGCGTCGTGACTGTGGCGGCTTGGACCGCCATCATGACGCTGATCGCCGCTTGGATGGTCTCCTTCGTCATCCCGATGCGGGTGGATGAAGAAGCCGAACATGACGGCCTTGATCTCCACAGCCATGGCGAGCGCGGCTGGGAATTGGACTAGGGGGGAATTGGACTAGGGGGAGGGCCTCTCACCGGCCTCCCTCACCCATCGTTTGTGCTGAGCCAACGCCGTTCGCCCTGAGCCTGTCGAAGGGCCGTCCTTCCTGCTTTGCAGCAAAGTAAGAACAGTGCTTCGACAAGCTCAGCACAAACGGGATTGTTAGTCTCAATCAGACAGATCCAGCGCCCGCGCCCGATCAATCGCCCGTCAGGATGCGATCCACCAACTGCTTGACCGTGGGCACAAAGCCGTTTGAGTAGAACGGGTCGCGCTTGAAGTTGTAGGCATTGTGCCCGGCAAACATGAGGTTGTCGTCCACATCGCCGCCATGAGAAATGTCCTGCAGCGTCTTTTGGATGCAGAAGCTGCGCGGGTCGGCCAGATAGCCGGTGGTGTAATCATCATGGTCTTTCCATGACGAAAAACCGCAATGCGACAAGCAACCCATGCATTCTGCCTGATCCTTTTGGATCAACTTGCGCTCCGCATCGGCCACAAACACCAAGGTGTCGGCAGGGGTCTTGAGCGCAAAGGCAAAGCCCGCACCAAACCATTCGCGTGCGCGCTTTAGATCGGCGAGCGAGACCCAATAATTCTTGCCCTTCACACCGACATCAAGCTCATGCGTCAACGTTTCGGTCTGTTCGCGGCCATAGGCGATCTGGCGGTCGCTGCGCGCCTGCAGGCTGAGCAGGAACGGCGTCTTCACAGCGCTTGAATAAAAGCCCGTGGGCGAGAATTTGTGGAGAAGGACATCGCCTTCCTCCAGCGTCATCAGCCGGTCTTTCCACCCCTGCGGAATGGGGCTTTCCTGCGTCAGCAGCGGACGCGTGCCGTACTGGAACGCGATCTGGCCGAGTTCGGGATTGTCGATCCAATTTTCCCAGTCGCGCAGATACCAGACACCGCCTGCCATCACGATGGGCGTGGCATCGGGAATACCGGCTTCACGCATCACATCACGCAGCGCTTTGACGCGGGGATAAGGATCTTCGGGCTTCAACGGGTCTTCGGCGTTGGACAGGCCGTTATGGCCGCCAGCCAGCCAAGGGTCTTCATAGACAACCGCGCCCAAAAGCTCTGGCACCTTGGAATAAGCCCGCTTCCACAGCGCGCGGAAGGCGCGGCCGGAGCTGACGATGGGCAGATAAGAGACGCCGAATTCGGCTGCGATTTCAGACAGCTTATACGGCATACCGGCGCCACAGGTGACGCCATGGATCAGGCCCTTGGTCTGTTCCAGAACGCCGCGCAAAATCGGCTGCGCGCCGCCCATTTCCCAAAGGACGTTGATGTTGATGGCACCTTTGCCCGACGAGATCTCATGGGCCAGCTTCACCTGCGCAACAGCGCCTTCAATGCCGAACTGGACCAGCTGTTCATGCCGTTCCCGGCGTGTCTTGCCGTCGTAGATTTGGGGCGCGATCTTGCCGGTTGGGTCATAGCTGTCCGCATTAACCGCAGAGACAGTGCCGATGCCGCCTGCGGCGGCCCAAGCGCCAGAACTGGCATGGTTGGTCGCAGAAACGCCCTTACCGCCTTCAACCAGCGGCCAGACTTCGCGTCCGTGATAAACGATCGGCTTCAATCCCTTAAACATAGCGCTCCTGTCACCATCCTTTTTGTGGGACCCCTATACGCATTTGAATTCAAATTGCGCGGACTTTGTTCACCCGTGGGCAGGAATTAGGGCCAAATTGAATCGACGTTATGCAGCAGCGCCTGAGGCCGGATCGGGCAAGCCATAGAGCGTCGCATAACGCGAGATCATCGCCATTTCGTCGAAGTCCACGCACGCTGTTTCCGCATTAGCAGACCCAAGTTTGCGCCGCATGGTTGCATCCCATGACAGAAGATCGAGCGCCGCTGCAAAAGACGGCTCGTCTGTCGTCGGCACAATGAGATCGCGGTTCTCATGGGCGACCATGACCTTCACATCCCCCACATCTGTTGCAACAACAGGCAGCCCGGCCGCCATCGCCTCTACCAGCGAGATCGGGAATTGTTCACTGTCCGACGACAAAGCAAAAATGTCGAAATGACCGACATAGCGGTGCGGGTCGGCCAAAAAGCCCGGCATCAGCAGGCGATCCGCCATGCCAAGCGCGGCGGCCTCCGCCGCGATGGTCGCGCGCTCTGGCCCCTCGCCCACGATCACCAGCTTCACATGCCCCGGCAGCGCTGCCACTGCCCGCACAAGGCGGGGCAAGTTCTTCACAGCCCGTAGACCGGCCAGCGTGCCGATGATGATATCGCCCTCCTGTCGCACCAGACCCGGGATCGCCCCAGCCTCTGGAGAAACAGCGTAGCGGGCCGTGTCGATGCCATTGGGAATACGGTGGAGACGCTCCTTCGGCTGATGCCAGACCGTGCGCGCTATCCCCTCCAGCCGTTCGCTTGGCACCACCAACGTCTCGGCTGTCGGCAGAATCATCCGGCGGAACAGATTGCGCTTCCAGTTGAGCCGATCGGCCTCATCGGCGTTGAACCCGTCTTCATGATGGATCAGCGCCGGGCAACCGGCCGGAAACATGCGCCGCGCGCCGACAATATCCATCGCGCCCCAATTATAGCTCAGCACCAGATCAAACCCGCGCATATAGTCCGCCAGCGCGCGGTAGCGGCCCGGCCCCGGCTTTCCCTGAAGCGACGGCGCGTCCTTCGGGAAGTGCACGGCAATGGCAGGATTAATCGCATGGCGTGCACCCATCTGGTCCGGCATGGCCGACAAGATGGTATGTTCAGCGGCGTCCCCAAAGACATTCATCAACCGCACCGCCCGCGCTTCCTTTCCACCGAGCGAAAAGGTGGAATGGCAATGCAGGATATGCCGGGTCACGTCATGACGGCCTTTAACAGCGCTCCGATCGCACGTGTCGCCGCCGGTTCGTTGAGCGCAGGCGCATGGCCGACGCCGCTCACCGTCGTCAGCTTTGCATTGGGCAGGCGGCGCGCCATGTCCTTGGCGGTCGCTTCACTTAACAGATCAGACAAGCCACCGCGCAAGATGGCGACAGGAGCATCGCCCAACGCCTCATAAAAGGGCCACAGGTCAACGGCCACGCCGGGATCAGCCTTTAGCGGCTCTGCGATGCGCAGATCGTGATCGAAAACGACGCGACCCTGCTTGGTCAGGCGACACACACGCTTGGCATAAGCCAGCCAGTCTTCCAGCGTGTAAGATGGGTAGACCACGCGCTGCTGGTCCCCCAAGTCACGCGCGGCGTGGATCCATGTGGGCCAGGTGTAGCTGCGGCCGACGCCGGACCGGATGCGGGCAAGGCCGCGCGGATCGAGCACTGGCCCAATATCGTTGAGCAACGCGCCGACGACGCGGCCCGGCTTCGCGGCGGCCAGCAACATCGTCACCAATCCGCCGAGCGAGGTGCTGATTGAGATGAACTTCTTGATCTTCAGTTCGGCCAGCAAAAGCTCCATGTCTTCGACATAGGTGGCCGGAACATAGGTCATCGGGTCTTTGGCATGGTCGCTTTCGCCGCGCCCGCGCAGCTCCACGCAGATGACGCGCCAATCGCCGGCCAGCCGCTTGGCAACATGTTCAAAGTCCCGCGCATTGCGCGTCAGACCGGGAATACAGATGATCGGCGGGCGGCTCTTACTACCCGGATAATCACGGTAATGCAGTCTTAGACCGTCTTTCGACGTCCAATAGCCATCCGAGTATTGCACAAGGCTCCCCATCCCCCCCATATCGCCTTATGTCTTCCATCTCGCAAGCACCGCTTTTCCATCCTGCCCGCACCATCGATGAAGTCGCTGACTTTCTGGCAGATCCTGTTCGGGCCGCTGATTA
>JBBATT010000239.1:0-4130 GCA_040398605.1 Chakrabartia sp. | reverse complement strand
GGTCCTTATCAATGTAGAATTGGGTCATGAACATCGTCACCACCTCTTTGGGCTTCAGCCGGCATTTAGCCGCTTCCGCAGGCATAGAGGACAGCGCAAAAAGGCTGGCGGCAACCAAAGCATAACGACGCATCACAGTCTCCTCTAGAACATGCTGTTGGGGTTGACGGGGTTTTCCGAAATCTCCTGTATGACATCCCAATGCTCCACGACCTTCCCACCTGCGCAGCGGAAGATATCACATACCGCAAGGCCCGGATCGCCGGGCCAACGGACCACGTGGACATGGGTTGTCACATGGTCTCCATCGGCAAAAAGGCGGTGGATTGTCTGTTGGGCCTCCGGTGACTCCACCCGCACCATATCGAGCCAAGCCTTCAGGGCTCCGACGCCAGGTTCCGCAAGTGAACTGTGCTGGATATAGTCTGGCGATATAAAGTCATCGACGCGGCTGCTGTCCATTGGGATGAGCACCTTCTCATACACGTCGCGCACCAATTTGAGGTTCGCGGATTCTTCGTCCGTGTGGGCCATCTGCACCCTCCCCTATTGTAACAATTGTTATTACGTGTAACCATCAGAACAGAACATACAAGGCAGAGGATAGAATGAATCGCGACGCACTTTATGCCGTGCTGGCCACCTATCTTGAAGCGCTGAGTGCCGGAGACGTCTCGAGGATCAACTGGGCCGCTGACCCTCTGAATTCTGAGAATAATGTGATGCTGGAGGTTGGCGACGGCCTTTGGGGCACGATCCTGCGTCTGGGCGACTATCAGCTAAAGTTCGCAGATACGTCGACCAATCAGGTCGGCTATTTCGGCACCATCCATGAAGCCATTGAGGAATCAGCGTTCACGCTGAGGCTCAAGGTCAATGATCAGGGCCAAGTTTGCGAATCTGAAATGGTCGTCGTCCGCCAGTCAGACTCAGGCATCAAGTTTGAAAATTGCCGCTATTGGGACAAGCCGATCCTGAATGCCGGCGTGGAAGCACCCGTCTCCCGCGCGGAAATGATCAAATTGTCGGACGGCTATTTTGACACACTCCAACTGAACGACGGAACGATCCACACCAAATTCCACCCGGACTGCAACCGCGTTGAAAACGGGGTCCAGACAACCCGCAATCCTGAATTCGCTAAGATCGTCCCCGTCTCAGCCTTGGGCTGCGAAGAGCAGTTCCTCATGGGGAACTATCGTTATGATGATCGGCTGCGCGCCCGGCGATTTCCGATGGTCGATGAAGAGCGTGGCCTCGTTCTCGCCTTTGGCTTTATCGACCATAGCGGGCGGCTGGATGAGTATCAGCTCACCGATGGGCGGACGGTCAAATCCCCAGTGCGTCGACCCCACAGCTTCTATATTTCGGAGCTTTTCAAAATCGACCATGGGATGATCTGTCAGATCGAAGCGAACTTCATTACCGTGCCTTACAACATGCCAAGCCCGTGGGATTCCCTGTGAGATATTTTGCTGCTGCCTTTGCCCTGATCCTTTCCGCCTGCGCGTCTGACCGCGCGCCGGACGCCCCTGCCCAGCAATCTTCAGCGGGCGATAACTGGACCAGCCCCGGCGGAGACGCTGGCAAAACCCATTACTCCACACTCACAGACATGAACCCGACCAATGTCGGAACGCTTGGTCTGGCTTGGGAGGTGAACCTTGCCACCAATCGCGTGCTGGAGGCGACACCGGTCGTCATCGACGGCGTAATGTACACGTCGGGCGTGGCAGGTCGGGCCTATGCCTTTGATGCCGCCACCGGCAAAGAACTCTGGCGGTTTGACCCCGAGGTCGACATGCAGGTGAATCGCACGGTCTGCTGCGACATGGCCAATCGGGGTGTCGCTGTTGCGCGCGGCAAGGTCTATGTCGCCACGCTCGATGCCCAGCTTTACGCGCTCGATGCGAAGACCGGCAAAGTCCTGTGGAAGGCCGATACGGTTGACGACAAAACGCGCGGTGTGAACTCGACAGGCGCGCCGGAAGTGGCAGGCAATGTCGTCGTCATCGGCAATGGCGGCGCGGAATATGACACGCGTGGCTATGTCAGCGCCTTTGATCTAGATAGCGGCAAGCTCGTCTGGCGTTTCCATACTGTGCCGCGCGATCCAGCCTTGGGGGCGCAGGACCACCCCGATCTGGAAGCGGCCGTCAAGACTTGGGACCCGAAGAGCCGCTGGGACATTGGCGGCGGCGGAACCCCGTGGGACGCCATCAACTATGACCCCGAAACCGGCAACGTCATTATCGGCACTGGCAATGGTGGCCCTTATCACACCATCAAGCGCAGCCCGAAGGGTGGAGACCAGCTCTACCTTGGCAGCCTCGTCGCGCTCGATGCGAAAACAGGCCGGATGAAATGGTATTACCAGCAAACACCCGGCGATAACTGGGATTTCACGTCGACTCAGCCGATGATCCTGACGCATATGAAGATCGACGGCGCAGACCGACCGGTCCTCATCCACGCGCCCAAGAATGGTTATCTCTACATATTAGACCGGCGCGATGGGAAGCTGCTGCGGGCCAACCCCATCGTGCGGATCAACTGGGCGGATGGCATTGATCCGAAAACTGGACGCCCTAATTTGCGACCTGACCGCGCCGACTATGCGACATCGCCTAAGATCGTCTTCCCCGGCACGACAGGCGCCCGCAATTGGCATCCCGCGACCTATGACCCGCAGACAGGACTCTATTACGCCTCGGTGCTCGACATGGGGAACCTCATCTATCAGACGCCCGGCGCCAAGCCGATGCGCAAAAAGATGCTCAATGTTGATGCGGCCCTCGTCTTCACGTCTGTTCTGAAAGACGCCCTACCCGCTATGCCGCCACCGGTTCAGGCAGCCGTAAAGTCGCTCCCTGAATGGCCCGAAGTTTTGAAGAACCCCGGCAAAGGCGAACTCCGCGCGATTGACCCGCTGACCGGCCAGACCAAATGGGCTGTCCCCGCCGATGGCTGGCAAGACCGCGCGGGCACGTTGACGACCGCCGGTGGCCTCTTGTTCCATGGCAATATCGCCGGACAGCTGCGCGTATTCGACAAGGCGACCGGCAAGCTTTTGAAGAGCATCGACACCGGCTCCTCCATCCTTGCAGCACCGATGACTTACCGCGTCAAAGGCGTGCAATATGTGGCTGTGATGGCGGCATGGGGCGGTGGTGGCTATGCCTATGTGCCCCCCTATTCTGCCGCCTATAAGCGCGGCAATCAGGGTCGGTTGCTCGTCTTCAAACTGGGCGGCGGCGTTGTTTCCCTTCCGCCAGAACTGCCCAAATTGGAGGTCGCGTCGGAACCTCCGGCTCAAGCGGCTGGCGTGACCCCGGCCACTCTTGCCCAAGGCCAGCAGCTGTTCTTCGCCAACTGTGTGATGTGTCATGCCAACCAGCACCGTTCCATCACGCCCGATCTGCGGCGGATGCAGGCCGGTACACATCAGGCGTTTAACAAGATCGTGCTGGAAGGCCTTCTGGTTCAAAATGGTATGCCGCGCTGGGGTGACGTTCTAAAACCGCAAGAGGTTGCCGCCATCCATGCGTGGCTCATCGACGAACAGCGCAAAACAAGAGCAGACGAATTGGAAAAGCAAAAGCGCGGCATCCCGTTGGATGCGCCGAGCCTCGCCATTTTGTCGAACTACTAAAAACTCTAAGGGAGAGATCACATGACCGACATTGCAGCCCTCGCCGCCCGTCTGGACAAGGTCGAGCATGAACTGGCCATTCATCAGGACATCCACCAAATCCGCCGCATCCAGTACACCTATGGCTATCTGATCGACAAATCCCAGTATAACGAAGTCGCCGACCTGTTCTCTGACGAGGGCGAGGTCTGGTTCCTTGGCGGCATTTATAAGAAGAAGGCGGGTGTCCGCCGTCTCTATATTGAGCGTTTCCAGACCAATTTTACGCAAGGGCATAATGGTCCGCGCTATGGCTGGCTGCTGGATCACCCGCAGATGCAGATGGTGATTGACGTTGCACCCGACCGCAGCCACGCCAAGGTCCGCGGCCGATCCATGATGCAGGCCGGCTTGCACGAAACCGCAGAAGGCGCCCAGCGTGCCTGGTGGGAAGGCGGCATTTACGAGAATGAGTATGTCCGCGAAGACGGCATCTGGA
>JBBATT010000238.1:0-4131 GCA_040398605.1 Chakrabartia sp. | reverse complement strand
ATGGCGGCACTTGCCTCGCTGCGTGGCCCGATTGACACGTTTTTCGACGGGGTCATGGTCAACGATCCAGATCCGCAGAAGCGGGCGTTCAGACTTGGGTTGCTTGCACGTTTCCGGGATGCGGTTCACCGCGTTGCGGATTTCTCAAAAATCGAAGGGTGATGCAAACATCGCCCTTTGACGGGCGGCCAGCGTCCGCAACGGAGTAGCAGATGACGCAATATGTGTACCGTTTCGGCGGCGGTGTTTCGGACGGTGATGAGGCGACGCGGGGCAATAAGAACCTGCTCGGCGGCAAGGGCGCGAATCTGGACGGCATGGCCTCTATCGGCCTGCCGGTGCCCCCCGGCTTCACCATCACGACCGAAATGTGCACGCGTTATTATGCCGAAGGGCAGAGCTTCCCCGAAAGCGTCCGCGCCGAAGTGGCGACGGGTGTTGCGCATATTGAGGCCGTGACCGGCAAGAAGTTCGGTGACGCAAGCGACCCGATGCTCGTCTCCGTCCGCTCCGGCGCGCGCGTCTCGATGCCCGGCATGATGGATACCGTCCTCAACCTTGGCCTCAATGACGAAACGGTGGTTGGCCTTGCCGCCTCGTCAGGCGACGCCCGCTTTGCCTGGGACAGCTATCGCCGCTTCATCCAGATGTATTCGGACGTTGTCCTCGAACTCGATCATGGCGCGTTTGAAGAGGCGCTTGAAATCGCGAAGGAAGATCGCGGCTATTTCCTCGATACCGAAATGCTCGCCGAAGACTGGCAGGCGCTGGTGGCGGAATATAAGTCGCTCGTTGAACAGCAATGGGGCAAGCCTTTCCCGCAGGATGTGCACGACCAGCTTTGGGGTGCGGTCGGCGCGGTGTTCGGATCTTGGGAAGCAGATCGCGCTAAGGTCTATCGCCGCCTGAACAGCATCCCCGGAGACTGGGGCACCGCTGTCAACGTGCAGGCGATGGTGTTCGGCAATATGGGTGACACGTCGGCGACGGGCGTGGCCTTCACGCGCGACCCCGCGACCGGCGAGAATGCCTATTATGGCGAGTTCCTGATCAACGCGCAGGGCGAAGATGTTGTCGCCGGCATCCGCACGCCGCAATATCTGACGAAGGCCGCGCGCGAGCGGGCGAACGCCAAGCCGCTGTCGATGGAAGAGGCGATGCCGGAAGTGTACGGCCAACTCGCCGACGTCTTCCGCATCCTCGAAACGCATTACCGCGACATGCAGGACATTGAGTTTACCGTGGAACGCGGCAAGCTGTGGATGCTCCAGACGCGCTCCGGCAAGCGCACGGCAAAGGCTGCGCTCAAGATCGCGGTCGACATGGCCAATGAAGGCCTCATCACCCAAAATGAAGCCATCCTGCGCGTTGAACCCTCGGCGCTGGACCAGTTACTCCACCCGACACTTGACCCGACCGCCAAGCGCGATGTGCTGACCAAGGGTCTACCTGCGTCTCCGGGTGCTGCGTCCGGCAAGATCGTGTTCGATGCCGATACCGCTGAGCGGGCGGCGGCTGACGGACAGAGCGTCATTCTCGTTCGCACAGAAACCTCGCCTGAGGATATTCACGGCATGCACGCCGCCAAGGGCATCCTGACGGCGCGTGGCGGCATGACGAGCCATGCGGCGGTCGTGGCGCGGGGCATGGGCCGTCCCTGTGTGTCGGGGGCCGGTGGCATCTCGATTGACAGCAAGGCCAAGCAACTGCGCGTCGGCGACCGGACCTTGGGCGAAGGCGATATTCTGACGCTGGATGGCTCCACAGGGGAAGTCATGGCCGGTGCGGTCGAGACGGTTCAGCCAGAGTTGGTCGGCGATTTCGGCGTGCTCATGGAATGGGCCGATAAGATCCGCCGCATGAAGGTGCGCGCCAATGCGGAAACTCCGCTTGATGCTCAGACTGCGCGAGACTTTGGCGCCGAAGGCATTGGCCTTTGCCGGACCGAACATATGTTCTTTGACGCCGCCCGCATCACGGCCGTTCGCCAGATGATTTTGGCCGACAGTGAAAAGGGCAGGCGTGCAGCCCTTGAGAAGCTGCTGCCCGAACAGCGCGCGGATTTTGTTGCCATTTTCAAGGTGATGGCGGGTCTCCCTGTCACCATCCGTCTGCTTGATCCGCCGCTGCATGAATTCTTGCCGCATCAGGAAAGCGAATTTGCCGAAGTGGCCGAAGCAGCCGGCGTCGATGTTGAGGTGCTGAAGCGCCGTGCGGCGGACCTGTTTGAGTTCAACCCGATGCTCGGCCATCGCGGCTGCCGTCTGGGTGTGACCTATCCTGAAATTTACGAGATGCAGGCCCGCGCCATTTTTGAAGCGGCCTGTGCGCTCGAGACAGCGCCTGTGCCCGAAATCATGATCCCGCTCGTCGCGACAAAGCGCGAGCTGGAACTAATGAAGGATGTGGTCGATGCCGCCGCCGAAGCGGTCTTTGTCGAAAAGGGCAAGCGCATCGAATACCTTGTCGGCACGATGATCGAACTGCCGCGCGCCGCATTGAAGGCAGGCGAGATTGCTGAGGTCGGCGAGTTCTTCAGCTTCGGCACCAATGATCTGACGCAGACGACGCTCGGCGTCTCGCGCGATGACGCCGCCCGTTTCCTGACGACCTATGTCGATAAGGGCATTTATCCGCAGGACCCGTTTGTCTCGATTGATGAGGAAGGCGTGGGCGAATTGATCGCGCTGGCCGCAGAACGGGGTCGCAAGACCCGGCCCGACATCAAGATGGGCATTTGCGGGGAACATGGCGGCGATCCTCGCTCCATTGCTTTCTGCGAAAAGACCGGCCTCGATTACGTCTCTGCCTCGCCCTATCGCGTGCCGATTGCGCGGCTGGCAGCGGCACAGGCAGCGCTTCGGAAATAGGGCGCGTTCATTTTTTCTTGGCCCCCAACGGCGCACGCGTTAGCGTCGCTGAAAATAAAGGGGAGGGCCTGGAAAAATGAAGAGGTGGCAACGCTATACGCTTGGCGTGGCGGTTGGGTTGGCGGCGGGCTTTGGCCTCGTCTGGCAGGAAACAGGCTCCGCCTTTGACAGTGGCAGCGTGACCAATGGTATTTGGTCAACCTCCCTCAACTATGGCATCGCCTCGGCAGACCCGTTGACCCGTGCAGCGGTCGCGCGGCGTGGATTGCTCGCGTTGCCAAAGACAGAAACTGTCTATTGGGCAGCGTCCCGTGACGGTGAGGGCAAGCCGCTTGATGGCTCCTGCACCTATGCGCTTTCTGGCAAGGCGCTCGACTCCCGCTGGTGGAGTGTGACGTTCTATGATCGGGATGGCTATCTCGTCCCCAATGACGCGCGGATCTGGTCGTTCAGTGGCGCGTCGATCACGCCAGAGGAAAAGGCCGGCTGGACGGTGAAGATCTCTCCGACAAAACCTGCAAGCGGGCACTGGCTGCCCAGCGCCAAGGGCCAGCCCTTTGAGTTGACCCTGCGGATGTACAATCCCGGCCCTGCTTTTGTGAAGGACCCCAAGGCCGCAGAGCTGCCCGTTTTGAAGAAGGAGGGCTGTGCATGAAACAGTGGTTCGGACCCGCAGCGGTTGCACTGCTCGCCGCCGCTGGCGCTTGGCATGGCGGCCTTGCCTTGGCGACCTATGGCCTGATGGAAGCTGCTGTCCGCAAGACGGCCGCCGATACCGGTCTCAACAAGATGCGATACAACGCACTCGCCACGCCGGAAAACCAGCCGGTTGTCCGGCCCAGCCCCGACTTGGCCTATGCTGCCTGCGCCTATGATCTGGCGGATGGTCCGGTTGAAGTCACGATGACGCCGGTGCCGGGGCGTTATTCCTCGCTCAGCATCTTTGATGCGCGCACCGATGTGGTCTTTGTCCGCAATGACCAGCAGGCCAAGGAAAAGCCCTTCCAGATCGTTATCGCACGTGACGGTCAGGCTGTTCCTGCAGGCAAAGAGGTTGTGCGCGTCGGCTATGACCGCGGGATCGCGCTCGTCCGCTTGCTGCTGAACACTCCGGCAGAAATCAAATCTCTGGATCCTGTCCGGCGGCAGTCGAGCTGCCGCCAGATTTAGGACGCCGGTGTCCGGTTGACGAAGTTATCGCTGATCGAACAGGCCGCCGGGCCGAGAATGACGATGAAGAGCACCGGCAGAATGAACAGGA
>JBBATT010000237.1:0-4174 GCA_040398605.1 Chakrabartia sp. | reverse complement strand
ATTTTGGTCGGCTGAGGATAAGATCGATGAGTTTTCCTTGGGCTAACGAATATAAGCCATCCAACGCATTCACGCGGTATCTGGATGAGAAGCTTCCGCTTCCGCGCTTCGCTTATAACGCCGTCGGCGCCGGGTATCCGGTTCCGCGCAATTTGAACTATTTCTGGAACTTCGGCGTTCTCGCCGGGGTTGCCCTGATGGTTCAGATCGTGACCGGTATCGTGCTAGCGATGCACTACGCAGCCGAAAGCACGGTCGCCTTTACATCGGTCGAGCACATCATGCGCGACGTAAATGGGGGCTGGTTCCTGCGTTATGCGCACATGAACGGCGCCTCGATGTTCTTCATCGTGGTTTACACTCATATTTTCCGCGGCCTTTTCTACGGATCATATAAGCCGCCACGGGAAATGGTATGGCACCTCGGCCTCGTCATCTTCTTGTTGATGATGGCAACAGCCTTCATGGGCTATGTCCTTCCTTGGGGGCAGATGAGCTTCTGGGGGGCCAAGGTCATCACCGGCCTGTTCGGTGCCATCCCGTTGGTGGGTGAGCCGATCCAGACATGGCTGCTCGGCGGATTTGCGCCGGACAACGCCGCGCTGAACCGCTTCTTCTCGCTCCACTTCCTGCTTCCGTTCGTGATCTTGGGTGTCATCATCCTGCACGTTTGGGCGCTGCACATTCCAGGCTCTTCAAACCCGACGGGCGTGGAAGTGAAGTCGGAACAGGACACCGTGCCGTTCCACCCATATTACACCGCCAAGGATGGCGTCGGCCTGGCCGCGTTCTTCCTTCTGTTCGCAGTCATTTTGTTCTTCGGCCCGAACTTCTTGGGCGAACCGGACAACTACATCCCTGCCAACCCGATGGCGACACCGGCCAATATCGTTCCTGAATGGTATTTCTGGCCGTTCTACGCGATCCTGCGTGCTTTCACGATGGACTTCCTGTTCATCCCCGCAAAGCTGCTGGGCGTGCTCGCAATGTTTGCCTCCATCCTGCTGCTGTTCTTCCTGCCTTGGCTGGACACATCGGCAGTGCGTTCGGGTCACTATCGTCCGCTGTTCCGGAAGTTCTTCTGGTTCGGCCTGATCCCCACAATCGTCATTCTCGGCTATTGTGGTGGGTCGCATGCGACGGACGGCATTGTCCTGATCAGCCAAATCGCATCGGCTTATTATTTCGCGCACTTCCTGATCATTCTTCCGATCATCTCACGCGTCGAAACAACCAAGCCGCTTCCAACATCCATCACCGAAGCTGTTCTGGGCAATGCGCCCGCGAACGCCACGCTTCAGCCTGCCGAATAAGGACAATATCGACATGATCCGCATAGGTGCATTTCTTGTTGGGCTGTTCTTTTCCGGCTGGCTGCTGATTTCAGCCGCGATGGGGGCCTACACCTTCGTTACAGTACCGGCAGCCCCGACCGCCGAGCATGAGTTCCACAAGCCTGCAAAGGCCGTCGACTTCTCATTCGACGGTCCTGCCGGAAAATTTGACCGTGCCCAGCTTCAGCGTGGCCTGCAGGTCTTCAAGGAAGTCTGCTCAGCCTGTCACAGCCTGAAGTACGTTTCGTTCCGCGACTTTAAGGACCTTGGCTATAGCGAAGGTCAGGTAAAGACGATTGCCCAGACATGGCCGGCCGAAACGCCGTCGATCAACCCGGAAACGGGTGAAGCGACGACGCGCAAGCCGAACGCGGCAGACAAGATCCCGTCGCCCTACCCCAATGATGTGGCGGCGCGCGCGGCGAACAACAACGCCATTCCGCCTGATCTTTCGCTGATGACAAAGGCCCGCCATGGCGGCTCCGCCTATGTCTATTCTCTGCTGACGGGCTTCCAAGCGCCGCCGGCTGAGTTGAAGGAAAAGTTCCCGGCGTCCATGCCCGGCAAGACGACGCATTATAACCCGTACTTCGCTAACCTGAACCTCGCCATGGCACCGCCGCTCACCACCGAAGGTCAGGTCACCTATGGCGAAGGCGCACCCAAGCCAACGGTCGATCAGATGGCCAAGGACGTGTCTGCGTTCCTGACCTGGACGGCAGAACCGAAGCTTGAGAACCGCAAGCGCGCCGGCACTGCTGCCGTCATCTTCCTTCTCATCTTCCTCGGCCTGTGCGTCGGTGCCTATAAGAATGTATGGGCCGATAAGAAGGTGCACGCCTAATCGCATTGGCTCCGGCCTAAATCAGGGCCCCACCCCGTCGTTAACTGACTCAATCAGTCAGTTCATCGAATGAGGTGGGGTCATGGCGGAAAGCCAGATAGATTATAATTACAGCGCACTCGCGCGGACGGTTCGGCAGTCAGAGCGTTTTGCTCACACCTGCCGGGCCGTTTTGTCTTCTCAGCGCATTCCCCATCGAGAAGTAATCATCCGCGACGCATCCGAATATGGGCTTGGCGGTCGCGGCGCCATGCTGGTCCCCGGCGAACATCTGCGCGTCTTTACCGATAAAATCGGGGACTTTGATGCGGTCGTCAAATGGGCGCGCGGCGACAGCTTTGGCCTACAGGTGGAACGACCGGTTGACCTCGCGCTACTCAACGCCAACAGACAGGATGCCGGGGCGACGGACGCGGGCTTTGAGGCGCCGCCATTTGCAGACAGCAACGTCACGCCGTTGATGGGCTGGAAATCCTAACCAACAGTCTTGGGAAGCGGAACCGCGAGATCCTCCTCTAGAAATCGCTGGCTCTCTTAATTGCCCGCTTGCATCACGCGTCCGGGATGCGCAGGGAAAGACCCACTTGATTGGAGAGGGTCTCTGCCATGACATTACCGTTTTCGCTGGCCGGACGCACAGCACTCATCACCGGAGCCTCGTCGGGGCTTGGTGCCCACTTCGCCCGGCTCTTTGCCCAAGCTGGCGCCAATGTCGTGCTGGGCGCCCGCCGGACAGACCGGATCGCCGCCCTCGCCAATGAACTCGACGCCGGGGATACAGGCGCGTTGGCCGTTCCTCTCGACGTGACAGATGAAGCCTCCATCAAGGACGCCTTCAACATGGCGGAGGAGCGGTTCGGGACGGTCGATACCATCATTGCCAATGCCGGCACCTCAGCCGCCGGACGCGCCACAGACGTCAGCGTTGAGGCGCTGCGTATGTTGACCGACACAAACTTCACCGGCGTCTATCTGACCGCGCGTGAAGGTGCCCGTCGCCTGATCGCCAGTGGCAGCAAGGAAACCGGCAAAGGCCGCATCATCCTGATCGGCTCCATCACATCCCACCTTACCGGACAGGGCGACAGCGCCTATGCCGCGGGCAAGGCAGGCGTTGCCCATCTTGGCCGCAATCTGGCGCGGGAATGGGTGCGGCAGGGCATCAACGTGAACACTATCCAGCCCGGATATATTCAGACCGAGATTGCGGGTGACTGGTTCCAGACGCCAGGCGGTCACGGGCAAATCGCCGCCTTCCACCGCAAGCGGCTTCAGCCCATCGATTCGCTCGATGCCATGATGCTGTATTTCTCCTCCGATGCCTCTGCTGCCACAACCGGCGCAGTCATCGATATTGATGATGGACAATCCCTGTGACTGACCGTGCCCGTGATATTGCCACCCGCGTTGAGGCGTTCGTCCGTGAGGTCGTGGTTCCCTATGAAAACGACACGCGCCGAGACCATCACGGCGCGCCGATGGATGAGATGGTCCAAGAAATGCGGGCCAAGGCGCGTTCAGCCGGGGTGCTGACGCCGCACATCCTACCCGATGGCAGCCATTTGACGCAGCAGGAAACGGCGATTGTTCTCCAGAAGTCGGGTCTCTCCCCGCTTGGGCCGCTCGCCGTGAACACGATGGCGCCCGATGAGGGCAACATGTATCTGCTGGGCCATGAAGGCAGCCCGGAACTAAAGGAACGCTTCCTGAAGCCGATGATCGCAGGCGAGGCGCGGTCTGCCTTCTTCATGACTGAACCGGCGTTGCAGGGCGGCGCAGGATCAGACCCATCCATGATGCAGACGACCTGCAAGCAGGATGGTAATCACTGGGTCATCAACGGCCGCAAGGCGTTCATCACCGGGGCCGAAGGCGCGAAGGTCGGCATCGTTATGGCCAAGGCCGATGAAGGGGCGTGCATGTTCCTTGTGGACCTGCCCGACCCCGCCATCCGCATCGAGCATGTGCCCAACACTATCGATAACTCCATGCCGGG
>JBBATT010000236.1:0-4188 GCA_040398605.1 Chakrabartia sp. | reverse complement strand
GATTGGCGCTGTCACGATAGATGACAAGCGCACTGCGCCAGTTTTCCGGCGTCGGGTAGGCGCGAACCTGCTCACGGGTCCACTTGGCGGTTTCACCCGTAAGCTTGGCTTTGTAAGACATCGCAGCTGCACGGCCATACCATTCCGGCGGCGCCTTACGGCCAGCGGCCTGCTCAGCCTTCACGGCAGATTCCAGCGCCGTCAAACCTTCAACTGTTGTGCCCATCTTGAAATTAGCCTCGGCGAGCAGAAGATTTGCATCGACGCCCGGATTGCCGAGACGAATGGCTTCAGCCAGATACTTCTTGGCATCCTGAAAATTGCCCGCCTGGTAAGCCAACTGGCCGGCAGCCATATTCAACTTGGGCGCGTCTACCGCCGCGGCGCTGCCGCTTGCGATCATGCCAATGATACCTTCCAGCTGCAGTTTCGGGTTCTTGGTCGCCTGACCAAGCGTGAGGCGCAGCGTGCCGGCAATATACTTTTCGTCGCCGTTCTTGACCGTCGCTTCTGCGGCTTCGATCTTTGCAACAGCGTCCGGTGCGTTCGCCTTTACCGCAGCATCTGCGGGAATATAGGCCGCGCGAAATTCCTTGCTCAGCTGCCAAGCTTTCGCGGGCGCTGGCTTTTCCTTCTTTTCCTTTGCAGCCATAGCTGGCGCAACCGCCAAAGGAACGCCCACACCCATTGCCAATGCGAGCCCGATTACGGCGCGAGAAACGGTCTTCATATCCCTTATCCTCCTGCGCGCCTGCGACAAAACAGGCGCTTTATGATGCGGCGTCCCCGCTAATGCTTTCGCTCTCTGTGCACAAGCGGAACCATACGCATCGCTCTGCCAACCATTGGCTGAACCACGTTTGAACCAGTCCACAGATACTCGTCTCTCTAAGCCGTTGTTGCTGGCCTTTTGTGACGCGGCAGACTAGGCAAATTGCAGCATAATTACACATCTCGAAAGTCAGTTTTTTGAGCACCGACGCACCGATTACCCCAGACCCTTCCGACATCTCGCCCGTCAGCATCGTTGATGAGATGAAGTCGAGTTATCTCGACTATGCCATGTCCGTTATCGTGTCGCGCGCGCTGCCCGATGTGCGCGATGGTCTGAAGCCCGTGCACCGCCGCATTTTGTTTGCAGCCCAAGAAGGCGGCTTCGTTCCGGGACGTCCGTACCGCAAGTCCGCCAAGATCGTCGGCGACGTGATGGGCAATTATCACCCGCACGGTGACTCCTCCATCTATGACGCGCTGGCCCGTCTGGCACAGGACTGGTCCATGCGGCTGATGCTGATGGATGGTCAGGGCAACTTCGGTTCGATGGACCCCGATCCGCCGGCGTCGATGCGTTACACCGAAGCGCGCCTTGCCAAACCGGCCATGGCGTTGCTCGAAGATCTCGACAAGGACACCGTCGATTTTCAGCCGAACTATGATGGTTCGCGCGAAGAACCGCGCGTTCTGCCGGCCCGATTCCCGAACCTCCTCGTCAATGGCGCCGGCGGTATCGCGGTTGGCATGGCAACGAACATTCCGCCGCACAATTTGGGCGAAGTCATCAACGCCTGCCTTGCGCTGATGGAAAACGGGGCCATCACCAATGAAGAACTGATGGACATCGTGCCCGCGCCTGACTTTCCAACAGGTGGCCTGATCCTTGGCCTGTCCGGCGCGCGGTCTGCCTACACCACCGGCAAGGGCTCGATCATCGTCCGGTCGCGGCACATCATTGAGGAAGGCCGTGGGGACCGCCAATCCATCGTCCTGACGGAAATTCCCTATCAGCAGGGCAAGAACGCGCTCGTCGAAAAAATCGCCGAAGCGGCCAAGGATAAGCGGATTGAAGGCATCTCCGACATCCGCGACGAGTCCAACCGCGAAGGCGTGCGCGTCGTTGTGGAACTCAAGCGCGATGCGACGGCGGAAGTTGTTCTCAACCAGCTGTGGCGACACACCCCTGCCCAATCGAGCTTCCCGGCGAATATGCTCGCCATCCGCGGCGGACGCCCGGAAACGCTGACCCTGCGCGACATCATCGACGCCTTCGTGAAGTTCCGCGAAGAAGTCATCACGCGTCGCTCCAAATTTGAGCTCAACAAGGCACGTGAACGCGCCCACATCTTGCTCGGCCTTGTCATTGCCGTCACCAACTTGGACGAAGTTGTGCGGATTATCCGCAGCTCATCCAGTCCGGCAGAAGCGCGTGAAAAGCTGGGTGCGCGGGATTGGCCGGTGTCTGAGATCGCCAGCTACATCAAGCTGGTGGAGGCCGTCGAAACCGAGATCAGTGGGGACACCTACCGGCTTTCGGAAACGCAGATCCGCGCGATACTCGAACTGCGCCTGCACCGTCTGACCGCGCTTGGCCGCGACGAAATTGGCGCGGAACTCAAGGGACTCGCCGCCTCGATTGAAGAGCTTCTCGCCATCCTTGCGGATCGTGTGAAGCTCTATGCTGTCATGCGTGACGAATTGGTCGCCGTGCGCGACGAGTTCGCAACCCCGCGCCGCTCGGAAATCGCTCCAGCAGGCGATAGCATTGACGACGAAGACCTGATCGAACGCGAAGACATGGTCGTGACCGTCACAGTCGATGGTTATATTAAGCGCACCACGCTCGACACTTTCCGGGCGCAAAAGCGCGGCGGCAAGGGTCGTTCGGCCATGTCGACCAAGGATGAGGACGTCGTCACCGAATTGTTCGTGACGAGCACCCACACGCCAGTGCTGTTCTTCTCCACACTGGGTAAGGTCTACCGCATGAAGGTTTGGCGCCTTCCCGAAGGCGGGCCGAACACACGTGGTCGCCCGATGATCAACCTACTGCCGCTGGCCAAGGACGAGACAATCTCGACCGTCCTACCCTTGCCGGAAGACGAAAATGAATGGGGTAAGCTCCACGTCATGTTCGCGACGGCCAAGGGCTCGGTCCGCCGCAACAGCATGGATGCCTTCACCAACGTGCCGTCCAACGGCAAGATCGCGATGAAGTTTGAAGGCGAAGATGCTGATGACCGGCTGATCGGTGTCGCCTTGCTGACCGAGGAAGATGATGTCCTGCTCGCGTCACGCAATGGCCGCGCCATCCGCTTCATGGGCACCGACATCCGCGAGTTCCAGAGCCGGAATTCGACAGGCGTGCGCGGCATGACGCTGAAGGATGGCGACGAAGTGATGTCGCTGACGATCCTGCGCCGTTCAGGGGCGACACCGGAAGAGCGTGAAGGCTATCTGCGTGCTGCAGATTGGAAGGATAATGACAATGAAGCGACATTGCCTGCCGAGCGCATGGCCGAAATGGCCGAGCGTGAGCAGTTCATCCTGACAGTCTGTGCCAATGGATATGGCAAACGCTCCAGCTCGTACGAATATCGCCGGACGAACCGTGGCGGCCAAGGTATTACCAATATTGACAACATTGCCCGCAACGGTCCCGTTGTCGCCAGCTTCCCTGCCCGTAACGGCGAACAGATTATGCTCGTGACTGATCAGGCCAAGATGATCCGCATGGAAGTTTCCGGAATGCGCGTCATCGGTCGGAACACGGCCGGTGTCCGCCTGTTCGACGTCGCCGATGCGGAACATGTCGTCAGCGCGGCACTTATTGGCGATACCGGCGATGATGCAGAAGAGGCGGACGTCGATCCCACCTCGGAAGTAACAGACACAGCCTCCGACGCATCGGAGTGACACAAAAAAGCCCCGGCCAAACGGTCGGGGCTTTTTCGTATCGGTAAAACCGGAAGCGGTTTAGCGCTTGAGCGAGAGACCGCCGAAACGCTTGTTGAACTTCGCAACCTGACCAGCAGAATCGAGAAGACGCTGCGAACCACCAGTCCATGCTGGGTGTGCCAGCGGGTCGATGTCGAGGACCATCGTGTCGCCTTCCTTGCCCCAAGTGGAGCGGGTTTCGAACACAGTGCCGTCGGTCATCTGGACCTTGATCATGTGGTAATCGGGATGGCCTTCTTTTTTCATTGTCTTGCTCCAAATGTGACTGGTTCCGACCAGTCCGGAATGCGGGAAAGCGCAGACTTTAACTGCTGATCATGCGCTTGGCAAGGATCAGCGTGTCAGGCCGGTGGATCGGCGATCATGGCGGTGAAGTTGGCTTCAGCCGCAAGCTTGCCATCGAGCAGTGCCCGCCCGGCCAATTTGCAGGCGCTGGCCCGCTTCTGCATGAACTCG
>JBBATT010000235.1:0-4209 GCA_040398605.1 Chakrabartia sp. | reverse complement strand
GTCGTCCTTGTCCGCGCGGACATGGATGGACTTCCTGTTGAGGAAAAATCTGGCCTCGCCAATGCCTCAAAAGTGCGACAGACCGGCGTCGACGGGATTGAAAATCCGGTCATGCATGCGTGCGGGCATGACGTGCACATTACATCAATGGTCGGCACCGCACGGCAGCTGGCGGCTATGAAAGACCGGTGGAAAGGCACAGTCCTGTTCATCGTCCAGCCCGCCGAAGAACGCGTCGGTGGTGCGGCTGCCATGCTGAAGGATGGTCTTTACACGCGCTTCCCCAAGCCAAATTACGCCGTTGCCTTCCATGTGGCGGCGGAACTCCCGACGGGCCATATCGCGGCGGCAGAGGGCATCCAATACTCATCAGCTGACAGCGTCGATATCAAGGTCAACGGCATCGGCACACATGGCGCGGCCCCACAACTCGGCAAGGACCCCATCTACATCGCCTCACAGATTGTGGTTGCGCTGCAAGGGATTATCAGTCGGGAAAAGGGCCCGCTTGAACCCGGCATCATCACCGTCGGGGCCTTCCACTCAGGGACCAAGCACAACATCATCTCTGATCAGGCGAACCTTCAAGTCACCGTCCGTGCGAACAGCCGGGAAACGCGTGACATGCTGATCGACTCAATCAAGCGGGTCAGCCTGAACGTCGCCCGCGCCAACGGCGTTCCCGAAGACAAATTGCCGGACGTGAAGGTTTCGGAATCAACGCCTGTTACCATCAACGATGCAGCGCTTGCCCGCAGGCTCAACAGCGCATTGGCAAAGGAACTAGGCGACGGCGTCGTTGTCCCCTTCCACCAGACCAACATGGGCGCGGAAGACTTCAGCTATTTCGTGGATCCGTCGTTCAACATCCCCGGCTATTATTTCGCCGTGGGCGGCACCAAGCCAGCATGGATCGAAGCAGCAAAGAATGGTGGCCCCGCTGTTTCCGGCCATCATAGCGGACTGTTCAAGATCGATCCCGAATCCTCCGTCCGGCTTGGCACCGAGGCGATGACCGCTGCGGTTATCGAACTTCTAAAACCATAAATGCGCCCCCTGCCTGCCCATAAGGTAGGCAGGGGAACGCAAATGCGACGGACGGCGTGGTTCGGGTGAACAGGGGTGAAGCAGCGCCGCCAGCCGACCACTCAGGCCGCCGGGAGGGGATGGCGACTTGAGGAAACAGATCGCAGACGCAGCTTCAGATTCTGCTTGCGTGCTTTGAGGCGCAGAATTTCCAGCGCGTTCGAGCTGCCAGCTGCCATTTTCAGGCGCAGAGCATCATCAAGCCGCTGATAGGCCAGCAAAAGTCTAAAAATCTTCGGATTCATACCGCCACTCCATTGAACACATTGCTCAATCGGGAGTCTGGGGACTTATTGGGGAGGGACATAAGACCCGCCAGAAACGCACCGGAAACCCGATGCGGTCCGACATCGCGACCATTTGGTCGCCAGAGGGGCCCGGCCCGCTCCATTTAAATAGAGCGATTCGGTCTGAATTTCAACAGAAACTGATTGGTTCAGGCCGACTTGCACCAAAGTGCATCCCCTTTATGCTCCGCTCATGACTCTCCAAACGTTTCGCTGCCTGCTTCTGCTGATCTTGGCCCTACCGCTATCCGCCACCGGATATGCCGAACAGGTTACAGATACCCCCCACCGGGCAAGCGTAATCGTGACTTTCGGGCCGGATACCATCCGAACCCGCCTCGAGCGCGGCTTGGCAGATGAGGCGACGGGGCGAGCTGCAACCGCCGATAATCCTGTCCGTGTGGCCTCCATCTCTAAGGCGTCCGTCGCGCTGGGCGTGATGCGGTTAGTGGAGCAAAGAAAGCTCAATCTGGATGCCGACGTGTCGGACTATCTGGGCTGGACGCTGCGCAACCCCAACTTTCCTGACCAAAGGATCACGCTGCGGCTGCTAATGTCGCACCGATCGAGCCTGATGGACGGGGGCGAGCTCTACCTCGTGCCTTTTGGGGAGCGCCTGCAGAATAACCTTTCTGACAGCCGGGTTTGGGACAACGGCCAAGCACCCGGGCGGTATTTCCGATACGCGAACATAAACTTCCCTGTCATCGCAACGATCATCGAACGCGTCACCGGTGAGCGGTTCAACCTGGCCATTCACCGTCTTGTTTTCCAGCCGCTGTCCATTGATGCCTGCTTCAACTGGACGATGTGCAGCCCCCAGAAAATTGCCCGCGCCGTCGTCCTTTACGGAGAAGATGGCCGCATTCGTCGGGATGATTTGAAAGGGGTCATGCCGCCCTGCCCTGTCTTCACCAAGGCAGACGGCCAATGCGACCTTTCCACCTACCAACCGGGCGACAATGGCGCGATCTTTTCGCCACAAGGCGGCTTGCGCATCAGCATGACCGATTTGGCAAGGCTGGGCCAAGTGCTGATGCGTCGCGACGTCCGGTTCCTGAAGCCCGCATCCTACGCCACTCTAGAAAAGATTATCTGGCGCTTCGATGGCCGCAATGGGGACACCGAAGGTGGATTTTTCTGTGCCTTTGGCCTGTCCATGCAGACCATTAGCAAAGGTAAAGCCGGCTGCTCCAATGATGCCTTTGGGGACGGCCGCCCCCGCATCGGCCATGCCGGCGAAGCTTATGGCCTGCGCGCTGGATTATGGATTGACCGCAAGCGACAACAAGGCGTCGCCTTTTTCGTGACCGCTGTGCCGGATGAAGAACCCAAAGGCCCCTCGGGCTTTTACCGGGTTGAGGAAGCTATCCTCCAAAGTCCATATGTTCGACCTGATAGGTGACCAGATGCAATTCGCGTGCGCGCTTCGCCGCTGAGCGCTGACGCAGCGAAAATTCCGACGCGACCAGAACAGCGCGACACCGCGTCCCCGTTTCCTCCTCCAGATCGCTTGAATAGCCCAGCACCTGCTCCAACGCACCTGCAGGACATGGCCCGGCTTTCAGTTCGATGACGACGAAATTGCCGTCTGCATCCCTTGCGGTGATGTCGATGCGCCCGCTGGCCACTTCCCGCTCCCGCCCGTCGTCCGCCGCGACCAGGCCGGGTTCAACCTTGTCCAACTGGCGGCGCAGAAGTGTCTTCAATTCCTTTTCATAATGCAGGATGCGCGCCTTGTTCAGCACGCGCTTTGACGGCAATTCGCGTTCCATGACCTTGCGTCTCCCAACCTTAATATGTCGGAATTATACAGTTGATGTTGCATGGGAATTGCGACGCATGGTTTCAGGGGCCTTTACAACCCTCCAGCCAGCGCGGTGGCCACGCCCCCGCCAATCAGCACCAGCCCGATGACGTCATGGCGGTGCATCGGCTCCCGCAAATAGAGCCGACTAAAGCCAAGCGTGAAGATCACCTCCACCTGCCCAACCGCCCTGACAAGCGCCACAGGTGCCGTTGCAAAACCTGTAAACCAGCAAGCAGACCCCAAGGCTGCGAGCAGGCCCACCTGCCCCGAGGTACGCCAAGTGACCGCGACCTTTCTCAGTTCTGCAGGTTCTTTCCAGACGACATAGCTGCCCTGCATGGCCGTTTGCCCGGCCTGCACCGCAACCAGCGTCAGCAAAGCCGCCAAAACCTTGTCCGTTGTCGCAATGTCGAACGTTGCCGACTTCACGAAAATCGACGTCATCGTGAAGCCGAATCCCGCGCCAAGTCCGCACAGGGCGGCAGGCTGAATGAGATCGGCCAGACGGAACCGAGCGCCTGCTGCGGACACCACCATCACCCCAGCGACGCCAATGCCAATGCCGATCCACGTCAGCAGGCTGAGATGTTCGCCCAGCAGCAGCATCGCGAGCACCGCACCCTGAATGGCCTCCGTCTTCGCAAAGGCTGTGCCCGCCACATAGTTGCGATAGCCGAACGCCATCAGCAGCAGATTTGTGCCGATGATCTGCGCAAAACCGGCCGCCAAAGCGTAAGGCCAAAATGTGGACCCAATGTCCGGCACGCCCTTGCCCGTCGCCAACAGATAGCCACCGAGCAGCGCCATCCCGACCGGCAAGCCATAGAGATAACGCACCAGCCCCGCCGCATTGAGCGACAAGGTCGCCCGCACCCGCTGCTGCACTGCCGTCCGCCAGGACTGGAAAAGTGCCGCAAGAAATGTGGCGGGGAGCCAGATCACTTAGGCACGCCGGTCAGGCAGCAATGACGATCTGACCCATTCGCGGGAAATGAACATCGAGCGGACCGGCCTTTGCACTTTCAC
>JBBATT010000234.1:0-4210 GCA_040398605.1 Chakrabartia sp. | reverse complement strand
CGGCGCAGTTTGGCAGCGGCGACCATCTTCATCGCCTTGGTGATCTTCTGGGTCGATTTGACCGAGTTGATCCTGATTTTGAGCGCCTTTAGGCTGGCCATCTTGTTTCCCTTAATGTGTCCCGACCACGGCCGGGACCCAGTCCCTTTATTGAGGCCCGGGCTCCGACTTGCGCCGGAGCACAGTCAGCTTAAGCGAACGACTTTGTGAACTTATCGAGTGCAGCCACAAGCGCCTTCTTGCTGTCGTCGCTGAAGTCACGGCTGTCGCGAATGCCCTTCAGGATGTCGGCGTGGTTGGCGCGGAGATCGGCCAGCATGGCTTCTTCGTAACGGACGACGTCCGCAACCGGGATGGTGTCGAGGAAGCCATTGGTGCCAGCGAAGATCGAGCAGGTCTGCTCTTCAAACGGAAGCGGTGAATACTGCTTCTGCTTCAGCAGTTCCGTCAGACGCGAGCCACGGTTCAGAAGCTTCTGCGTCGACGCGTCCAGATCGGAACCGAACTGCGCGAACGCGGCCATTTCACGATATTGGGCCAGTTCCAGCTTAATGGAACCCGACACCTTCTTCATCGCCTTGGTCTGTGCTGCAGAACCAACGCGCGACACCGACAGGCCCACGTTAATGGCTGGGCGGATGCCCTGATAGAACAGGTCGGTTTCAAGGAAGATCTGGCCGTCGGTGATCGAGATCACGTTGGTCGGAATATAGGCAGACACGTCGCCGGCCTGCGTTTCGATGATCGGCAGTGCGGTCAGCGAACCGCCGCCATTTGCATCCGACATCTTAGCGGCGCGCTCGAGCAAGCGGCTGTGCAGATAGAACACGTCACCCGGATAGGCTTCACGGCCCGGCGGACGACGCAGCAGCAGTGACATCTGGCGATAGGCCACAGCCTGCTTGGACAAATCGTCATACACGATGACGGCATGCATGCCGTTATCGCGGAAATATTCGCCCATGGCGACACCGGTGTAAGGTGCGAGATACTGAAGCGGGGCCGGTTCTGATGCGGTTGCAGCAACCACGATCGAATATTCCATCGCACCCTGTTCTTCCAGCGCGCGGACGATCTGCGCGACAGTTGAGCGCTTCTGACCGATGGCGACATAGATGCAATAGAGCTTCTTGCTCTCATCCGTGCCGGCGTTGACGCCCTTCTGGTTGATGAAGGTGTCGATCGCGACAGCGGTCTTACCCGTCTGACGGTCACCAATGATGAGTTCGCGCTGGCCACGGCCAACGGGGACGAGGGCGTCGAGGGCCTTGAGGCCAGTCTGCACAGGCTCATTCACCGACTGGCGCGGGATGATGCCCGGTGCCTTCACTTCAACGCGGCTGCGCTGTGTGGTCTTGAGCGGGCCCTTGCCGTCAATCGGATTGCCGAGACCGTCAACAACGCGGCCAAGCAACTCCTTGCCGACGGGAACGTCCACGATGGTGCCGGTCCGCTTGACCGTATCACCTTCGCGGATTTCAGCGTCAGAACCGAAAATCACGACGCCGACGTTATCGGCTTCGAGGTTGAGGGCCATGCCCTGAACGCCGTTGGCGAATTCGACCATTTCGCCGGCCTGGACGTTGTCGAGGCCGTGGATGCGGGCGATACCGTCACCAACGGACAGAACCTGACCGACTTCCGAGACCTGAGCCTCAGTGCCGAAGCTGGCGATCTGGTCCTTGATGACCTTTGAAATTTCAGCGGCGCGGATATCCATGTTCAGCCTTTCATCGCGTTAGCGAGGGTGTTCAAACGGGTGCGGATCGACGAATCGATCATCTGGGAGCCGATCCGTACGACCAGCCCGCCGAGAATTGCGGGATCGACCTTTTGGGCAACCGCGACATCGCGGCCAACCTTGGCCTTAAGCTTTGCCTTCAACGCATCGACCTGCTTCTTGTCGAGCGCATGGGCGGAGGTGACTTCAGCCGTTGCTTCGCCGCGGAAAGCCGAGGCGAGCGCTGCATAAGCCGCGATAATCGCATTCAGTTCACCAAGGCGACGGTTCTGGGCGAGAACACCCAGAAACTTGGTCGTCAGGGCATCAACCTTCAGCGACTTTGCGACGGCCGCCACAGCCTTTGCCGCGGCAGCGCGCGACAGAAGCGGGTTGGTCGTCAGTTGTGAAAAATCACCCGACTGGGCGAGGGCGGATTTGATCGATTCGAGGCTCTTGCCCACCGAATCAATCGCCTTTCCATCGCGCGCGAGTTCGAACAAAGCGGTCGCGTAACGCCCGCTTAGACTAGCCTGAATGCCGCCGGAATTCTCCACGCGTGTAATTTCCCCAAAAGTCAGGATTGAGCCTGCTGACCCGCCAGCGACGATAAAAGTCACCCGCAAAGTCGCGGCGCGGCTAGCAATGATTGGCGGCCATTGCAAGTCGGCTCGCCCTTAAAAGGACGTTCAGACACCGATTTGAAACGCAAAGGATGCGTTCGATCCAAATCTCAGGAGCGGCATGAGGCGCCTGCGCTTGCGCGTTGTGCACCGCCGATTATGCTTTTCCACAATCAAAGGAGAGATTTATGGGTGAGACGATTCGCATGAAGATGCCAGACGGCGCAGAGATTGCCGTCTACCACGCCGAGGCGGAAGGCGCGCGCCGGGGCGGCCTCGTCCTTATTCAGGAAATCTTCGGCGTCACCGATCACATCCGGGAATTATGCGATGAATACGCTGCTGATGGATATGAAGTCCTGTCGCCTAGCCTCTATGACCGGGAGCATCCTGGATTTGAGGCGGGTTATTCCGGCCCCGACTTCGAACGTGCCGTTGAACTTGCGCGCAAGCTTCATCCGTTTGATCTGAGCCTTGCGGATGCCCAGACCTGCATTGATGCGCTGAAAGACAAAGGCCCCGTCTTCATCACGGGCTATTGTTATGGCGGCTCGGTGGCGTGGCGCATGGCGCAAATTAGTCCTGATCTTGCGGCGTCCTCAGCTTATTATGGCAGCATGGTGCCAACAACGTTCGCCAATGAAGCGCCACGTTGTGCGACGATCGCGCATTTTGGCCGCTTTGACGCAGGCATCCCCATGGACGGCGTTGAAAAGCTGATCGAGACAGCGCACCCGACGGCGCAAGTGTTCGTCTATGAAGCCAATCATGGCTTCAACTCGGATCGGCGCAAGGACTATCATGAAGAGAGCGCGGATTTAGCGCGGGCGCGGACGCTGGCCTTGTTCAAGGCATGCGGCGGCTGACATGCCTCGCGCGGGCGTCACCATAAGGTGGGCGATTGCGGAGACGTCTCTGGGGTCGATGTTGGTCGCGGCGACCGACAAAGGAATCTGTCGACTGTCATTTGATGAAGATGAGGCGGAACTCGCCCGACATTTCCCCAATGCCCGGATCGAGGCTGGCGGGACGGCCATGGCAGCACTGGTGGCGGGCGCGGTTGCTGCCGTTGAAACACCGTCGCGCATGCCTGACCTTCCGCTTGATCTGACGGGTACGGCTTTTAAGCAGGCGATTTGGGCCGAACTGTGCCGCATCCCGCCGGGTGAAACACGGACCTACACACAGATGGCCGCAGCCGTTGGAAAACCAAAAGCCGTGCGCGCGGCAGGCAGTGCCAATGGCGCCAATCCGATCGCGGTTCTCATTCCCTGCCATAGGGTTGTCCGATCCGACGGCAGTCTAGGGGGCTATGCCTATGGGCTTGACCGCAAGCGGGCACTGCTGGACAAAGAGCGGACACAGATAAAAGATTGAGGAGCTTGATGAAATGACGATCGCCCTGCCTGAAGGCGCCCCTGCGACACTTGGCGAGGCCTTTGCCCGCATCAATTCCGTCACCGCGCCGACGGTGACCGACATCAAAGTCATGGTCCTTGTCGAAGCCGCTGGCCAGACGCTCTATGAAAAGAGCGCTGAAGTGGCGGAGCACCCGCGCGTGAAGGAACTGCTGATCGAGAACGGTCATGAAGAAATGAAGCACGCCCGCCGCGCGGCCGAAGTGGTGAAGCTGCTGACGGGCGAAGACTTTCCGGCACCCGCTGCTGCTGACAATCCCTATCTGACTGGCCACATCCCGGTTGCCGCCATCACGCCCGAAGGTTTGCGTAAGACCGCTGAGAGCGAGTTTGCGGGTGATAAGCTTTATGAAAATTGGGCGTCCAACATCGGCCATGAAGGGGCAGCTGAATTGCTCCGTGCCAATGGGCGGGAAGAAACCGACCATGGCAACCGCCTGCTTGAAGCT
>JBBATT010000233.1:0-4248 GCA_040398605.1 Chakrabartia sp. | reverse complement strand
CCGAACGTCTTCACCAAGCCTTCGGCCCAAACAGGCATATCGTCCGTCAACGTTGCATTCCCTCGTCGTTCTTTGCGTGGTAGCGACCACAGGCCATGCCTAGCAAGCCATCCCCTGCAAAAGCGCTAACGGCCGCCGACGTGAAGGCTGAGGCCGCGCGGCTCGGTTTTGTTGCCTGCGGCATCACCCATGCCGACCATGATTTCGGCCCGCGCCTGCGCGATTGGCTCGCGGCAGGCGCGCATGGCCAGATGGGCTGGATGGAGGACCGCGCCGACCAAAGGGCAGGGCCACAGGCGCTCTGGCCCGAAGCCCGCTCCGTCATCATGCTGGGGATGAGCTATGCACCGGCAGGTGATCCGCTGGCGCTTGCGGACGTGCGGGATCGCGGGCGCATCTCTGTTTACGCGCAAGGCCAAGATTATCACGACGTCGTGAAGAAGGCGCTGAAGGCGCTCGCCCGCTGGATGGTGGAGCAAGCCCCCAATGACTTGAAAGTCTTCGTTGATACCGCCCCCGTCATGGAAAAGCCGCTGGCCGGACAGGCGGGGCTTGGCTGGCAGGGCAAGCACACCAACCTCGTCAGCCGCGATCATGGCAGCTGGCTGTTCTTGGGGTCGATCTACACCACCCTCGATCTGGAACCGGACGCCGCCTCTGCCGACACTTGCGGCAGTTGCACCGCCTGCCAGACAGCCTGCCCAACCGATGCCTTTCCGGCGCCCTATCGGCTCGATGCACGGCGTTGCATCTCGTATCTCACCATTGAGCATAAGGGGCCCATCCCGCACGAATTTCGCCGTGCGATGGGCAATCGCATTTATGGCTGTGATGATTGTCTGGCCGTTTGCCCCTGGAACAAGTTTGCGGATGCAGCGGCGGCAAACCGCGCCTTTGCTGCGCGGGCCGAACTCGCCATGCCGCGCTTGGCCGATCTGCTCGCGCTCGATGATGCAGCGTTCCGGCGGGTGTTTTCAGGATCACCGATTAAGCGGATCGGGCGGGACCGGATGGTCCGTAATGCCGCGATAGCCGCAGGCAATAGCGAGGATCATGCGCTCGCTGTGCCACTCGGGATGCTGGTCCATGATGCGGATGAGACGGTGCGTGAAGCGGCGTCTTGGGCGCTTGGGGAGCTCAGCGCGTCAGCCTGAGGGCGGAGATGCAACTGTTACGCTCGGCATCGCGGCCATCGGCCACGCGCGCTGCAACAAAGGAGACCACCGGCTCTTTGCCCTCAGCCGGGGCGTAGAGATAGGTATCCAAAATGCAGTCATTGCTCGCGAATTGCAGCTTGCGCGCGGTGCCTTCGAGGACATCCTGCACAGGTGGTCCGAACATTTGCACGAGCGTGCGGGCGTCCTTGCCCATGACGCGGTCAAGCTCGCTCGTTGAGCGGGGGGCTTCGGCAGGCGGCGTTCGGGTTTGTGGTTTTGATTGCGGTTTGGCCTGAGGCTTTGCCTGTAGCCTTGATTGTGCTTGGGCCTGTTTTTCCAGCGCACGCAATTCCCATAGGGGTGTCGCTGCGACCAAGGGCTGGGCAAGGAAAAGCACGATCCCAAGGCCGGTCAGCGTTTTGGGGAAAGAACAAATGCGAGGCATTACAGGCAATTGGGCCAGATGGCCTGTTGCGTCAACTCTCCGGAGGCCGGGCAGGCCGCAGCCGCCACTGCCTGCGGTCCGGCCCGATGTTGAAGCGCCGCGCGATCGTATAGTCGATGGTGGAAAACAAAAACCAGGCCAGGAACCAGCGGAGCCGACGGAATGGCCCGGACGCGCGCTTGAGCCACGCGGGGGTTATTTCTTGGGCCTGTGCCATTTCAGCCCGGCAGAAATCGCGCATCTGGCGGGCGAACGCGGCATCCTTGATCCGCAGCATGATCTCCAGATTGATGAAGATGCTCCGCGTGTCGTAATTGGCAGACCCGATATAGGTGACATCGTCGGCCACGATCAGCTTCATATGAAGCTTGGCCGCGTGATATTCATAGATTTTGGCGCCACGCCGCAGGAGCAGACCATAACAATGGCGGGCAGCCCCAATGGTGGTGGTATTGTCCGAAAGGGCTGCCGTCATCACATGCGCCTCACCGCGGCGGGCCGCACGGCCAAGCCGACGCAGAAAGGTGAATTCAGGCGCGAAGTAGGCTTGGATCATGTCCACCGTCGAGGCGGCGTCGAGATCGCTTCGCAGCGCGCGGGCATAGGGGCTTAACCGCTCAAATGGGCCGCCCAGCTTCCACTGGAGCGCGCCTATGTGGTTGCTTGCCGCAGCGATCAGGCCTTGGAGCCGCCGGATGCCCTGCTTGCGGCTTTGCATCCAGGCCCGCAACGCATCAAAATAGACGGTCAGGTCAGCAGCCTTGGGCCCTTCGATCAGCAGGGACAGATCATACCAGGGCGGGCTGTCTGTCGGCCGGAAATAATCCTCGGCGATGTTGGCCCCGCCCACCAGCGCGCGCTTGCCATCGGCTATCAGGATCTTCTGATGATTGCGCAGCAAATAGCGCCGGCCCATGCGGGGGAGGAAACGGTCGATCAGGGCACCAGCCTCCCGCAGCGGGTCAAGAAAGGGCTCGGGCAGGAGTGAACTGCCGAATCCGTCGATCAGGAGCGTCACGGCCACGCCCCGGTTGCAGGCGTCGATCAGTGATTCGCGCACAGTCCGGCCCACCGCATCATCAGCAAAGATGTAATAGCAGAGCCGCAGGCTCTCCTGTGCGCCGTCGATGAGCGCCAGAAGCCGGGAAAGCCGCGCCTGCGCGTCCACGATCACAGTCAGCCGGTGGTCCTCCACCGTGACGGTGTCGAAAGCTTGGGGCAAAGGTTGGCTCACCGCGCCTTTAAGGCCAAATTCTTGACACGGATGCAAGCGACTGTTAGCTGCACTCCTTTCCCGACATACCGATTATGGAGGCGCTCGATGGCGCGCGTTACTGTTGAAGATTGCGTGGACAAGGTTTCCAACCGGTTTGATCTGGTTCTGGTCGCCGCGCAGCGTGCCCGCCAGATTTCGGGCGGAGCCGAGCTGACCGTAGATCGTGACCGCGATAAGAACCCGGTTGTGGCCCTGCGTGAGATCGCCGATGAAACGGTCCATCCGGACGAACTGCAGGAATGCATCGTTTCAAACCTCCAGCGCGTCCGCATCGACGATGAAGTCGAATCAGATGAAATGACCTCGCTGTCGAGCGCAGCTGAGGCGCTTCGCCTCACCGCTGCGGCGCCACCGCGCAACCAGAATCTCGGCGGCGATTACGACGGCTAAACCCGTCCTTCGTTGATCGAAACAAAAAGGCCCGGCCGCTTGATGCGCCGGGCCTTTTTTGTTGGGCTTTGAACAGGATCAGATCAGGCGACGGCTTGCAGCCTAGGCATTTCGAGCGGTTTGATTTCGTGCGTGTGCTTCCAGCACATATCGCCCAACTGCAATTCCCGACCATCGTGGGAGAGGATGCTGACCTTGCGGATCGGCTGTTCATCCCGGGTGTCGACCAGCACGGGCGTTGAAGGCGTGCCGGTTTCCCAAGCTTCGCCCCACTGCCGCAAAGCGAGCATGGCCGGCAAAAGAGCGGCACCCTTCTCCGTCAGGCGATATTCAATCTTGCGGCGGTCATCGGGCATGGGCTCCCGCGCCAGAATGCCATGATCGACCAAGCGGCCCAGGCGGTTGGCGAGAATATTGCGCGCAATGCCAAGCGTGGACTGGAATTCTTCAAAATGGTGAAGCCCGTTAAAGGCCGCCCGCAGAATGAGAAATGACCAGCGCTCGCCCATCGACTCAAGCGCCGCTGGCAGGCCGCATTCCAAATTCAGGTCTTCCTTCAGTTCACCCATTTGATTTTTCGACCTCTCATCCCATCTTGTAGCCGCAAGCTATCCCAATTTTGCCGCAACGCAAAATAATTTAAGTTTTGAGTTGCAACTTGCAATCTAATTGAGTAGGTATTGATTCGCAACTTAAAAAACGAAAGGACCTCCCCTTATGCGTACTCTCATCGCTCTTGCTGCCCTCGCGACCTCCGCTGCGCTGTTCGCAGGTTCCGCGACCGAAGCTTTTGCCGGCACCGCTGGCTATCGCCTCGTCCCCGCGACTGCCTTCAGCGCCGCCAACACTGTCGTCGCCCGTGACGTTCTTTGGAAGTGCGCTGGCGAAGCCTGCGTTGCCACTAAGGCCACCAGCCGTCCGGCCATCGTCTGCGCCGCTGCCGCCCGTGAAATCGGCAAGATTTCGGCGTTCTCGGCCAA
>JBBATT010000232.1:0-4293 GCA_040398605.1 Chakrabartia sp. | reverse complement strand
CCTTCACCGCAGGGCTTTCGCGGAAGTCATCAATATTGGGTTTGAAGGCGAGGCCGAAGACGGCGATCTGCGCGGCGGGGGCGGCGTCGATCACCTCCGATGCACGGTCGATCACAAAGTCCGTCTTCTTGTCATTCACTTCGCGCGCGGTGCGGATGAGCGGCGTTGTTTCCGGGTCGCCATGCACGAGGAACCAAGGGTCGACGGCGATGCAGTGGCCGCCGACGCCGGGGCCGGGCTGGAGAATGTTCACGCGCGGGTGGCGGTTGGCCAGTTTGATGACGTCCCACACGTCGATGCCCATGCGCTGGGCGACCATCGACAGCTCATTGGCAAAGGCAATGTTCACGTCGCGGAAGCTGTTTTCGACGAGCTTCACCATCTCGGCGGCGCGAGCCGTGGTCGTCACGCAGTCGCCGCGCACGAACTGGCGATAAAAGAGCATCGCCTTGCGCGCACAGCGCGGGGTAATGCCGCCAATGCAGCGGTCATTATTGACAAGTTCGATCAGGATACGACCCGGCAAAACCCGCTCCGGGCAATAGGCTACAAAAACATCCGGCGTTTCAGATGTTTGCCCCGGAATTTTGAGGTCAGGCCGAAGCCGTGCGAGCACCTCACAAACCTGTTCGGTCGTGCCGACGGGAGACGTGGATTCGAGGATGACGAGATTGCCTGCCTCCAGCACTGGCGCGATGGTTTCGGCGGCCTGCAGGACATAGCTGATGTCCGGCCGCTCACCTTCGCGCAAGGGCGTCGGCACGGCGATGACGAAAGTGTCTGCCGCTTCGACCGTCAAAGAGGCCCGCAGCGTGCCGCGCTGGACGACGCCCTGCACCAGCCCGTCGAGATCGACTTCCTCAATATGGATGCGGCCGGAATTGATAGTGTCGACGACGCTGGCGTTGACGTCGATGCCCAGCACCTGACAGCCCGAACGCGCAATCAGCGCGGCGGTCGGAAGCCCGATATAGCCGAGCCCCACAACAACAACCTTCTTTTCCAAATCAACCGGCATCTGCAATCACCCTAGCAATGCGCTGTGCCGCCTTGCCGTCGCCGAAGGGATTATGGGCGCGAGACATGGCGGAATATGCGGCTTTGTCATTCAAAAGGCTTAAGATTTCGGAAACGATCCGCAGCGGATCCGTTCCCACAAGGCGCGCTGTGCCCGCCTCAATTCCCTCTGGCCGTTCGGTCGTTTCGCGCATGACGAGCACAGGCTTGCCGAGCGACGGCGCCTCTTCCTGCACGCCGCCGGAATCGGTCAGCACCAACTCACACATATCCAGCAGGCGGACGAAGTGTGGATAATCGAGCGGGTCGATCATCGCGACGTTGGTGAGGCCCGCGAGTTCGGTATCCATAACGGAGCGGACATTGGGGTTGGGGTGAACCGGGAAGATGACCGCAACATCAGGACGCGCCGCAATCTGCGCGATGGCGCAGGCAATGTTGCGCATCCCGTCCCCGAAATTCTCCCGCCTGTGCGATGTCACGGCGACAATGCGGCGTCCGGCAAAGCGTGCAGCGAGCGCATCCAGACCCGAGGCGATCTGCGGCCGTGCTGTCAGTTGTGCCTGTGTGGCCAGTAGCGCGTCGATCACGGTATTTCCCGTCACGTGAATGCGGGAAGTGTCCACATTTTCAGCTTTCAGCGCAGCGGCGGCGGCCTCAGTTGGCGCGAAATGCAGGTCGGCGACAACGCCTGTGACGCGGCGGTTCACTTCCTCGGGCCAAGGCTGATAGATATCGCCGCTCCGCAATCCGGCCTCCACATGGCCGACAGGAATTTTGCGGAAATAGGCAGCGATCGTCCCCGCCATGGTGGTTAGCGTGTCGCCATGGACGAGGATGCGGTCCGGCTTTTCCCGGTCAAACGCCTCGCCCAGCCCCGTCACCAACCGCGCCAGCAGCGCATCAAGGCTCTGGTTCGGCTGCATCACATCCAGATCCACGTCTGGCACGATCTGCGCGATATCAAGCACTTGGTCGAGCATGTCGCGGTGCTGCGCGGTCACACAGACGCGCGCTTCTATGCCCGGCTGCGCGCGCAGGGCATGGACAACAGGAAACATCTTGATGGCCTCCGGACGGGTACCGAAGACTGTCATGATCCGCTTGGTCGAATTGGCCGGACTAGTCATGAGTCCGGCCATATTCTGGTTGGGTTAAATTGCCGTCAACCGGGGCAAAGCGAGATCAAGTGCCTTGCGGATGATCCCAATCATCTCATCAATCTGCGCATGGGAGATGATGAGCGGCGGGCACATAACGATGGTGTCGCGAATGCCGCGTACCATCAGACCATTCTCGATGCACAAATCGCGCACCATGGGGCCGGCCGTGCCCTCTGCACCGCCAAAGCGCGCGCCTGTCACCTTGTCGGCAACGATCTCGATGGCACCGAGCAGTCCGACGGAGCGGGTTTCCCCAACCAAGGGGTGATCATTCAGTGTCGCCAGCATCTTTGCGAGATAGGGGCCGGTGTCATCGCGGGTCCGCTCAACAAGATGTTCGCGTTCCATGATCTCGATATTGCGAAGCGCAACCGCCGCCGCCACCGGATGGCCCGAATAGGTGAAGCCATGGACGAAATCGCCGCCGGTCTTCAGCACATCGACGATCTCTTTGGAGACGGCCACGGCGGAAATCGGCTGGTAACCGGAAGACAAGCCCTTCGCCATCGCGATCATGTCCGGCTTCACGCCCATCGTCTCATGGCCCCACATATTGCCCGTGCGACCAAAGCCACAGATGACTTCATCGCAGACGAGCAGGATGCCATATTTGCGGGCGATGCGCTCCACTTCGGGCCAGTAATTGGCGGGCGGGATGATGACGCCGCCTGCGCCTTGGGCAGGCTCACCGATAAACGCAGCGACATTTTCCGGACCGACTTCGAGGATCTTGTCCTCAATGGCCTTGGCGCAGGCGAGGCCGAATTCTTCGGGCGTCATGTCGCGCCCTTCATTGTACCAATAAGGCTGCCGGACATGCTCCACGCCGGGGACGGGCAGATCGCCCTGTTCGTGCATGGCCTTCATACCACCGAGGCTGACACCGGCGACCGTCGATCCGTGATAGGCATTCCAGCGTGAAATGAAGATCTTACGCTTGGGCTCTCCCTTCACTTGCCAATAATGGCGCACCATGCGGAACACCGTGTCATTGGCTTCGGAACCCGAAGCATTGAAGAAGACATGCGGCAGACGACCCTGCGTCAGCGAGGCGATCTTGGCCGCAAGCATCACCGTTGGCGGCGTCGCTGTTTTGAAGAAGGTGTTGTAAAAAGGCAGCTCGCGCATCTGGTCTGCCGCGACGTCGGCCAGCTCATCGCGGCCATAGCCAATATTGACGCACCACAGGCCCGCCATCCCGTCGAGAATGCGGTTGCCGTCGCCATCATAAATGTAGCAGCCTTCCGCATGCGTGACGATGCGGCTGCCGCCCATGTCTTCGATGAGCTTGTAATCCTGCTGGGCCGGCAGATGGTGCGCGACATCCAGGCGCTTGAGTTCGGCGATATCGTAATTACGGGGCATGGAGTGTATCCTGCTGATGAATGGAATCGAAAAATGACGTGCAGCGCTCAGGCGCACACCGTCACGGCGAAAAGCCGATTCTCGCAAGATAACGATCGATCCGTTCCCTCATAGGCGGAGACTAAGCCGACTAAGGCTGGGGAGCAAGATTTGGTTCGCGCTGAGACGCAAAGGCCTGCACATCCTCTAAGTCGTCATGCTGAACTTGTTTCAGCATCCATGAACACCCAGCCCGCCGAGTGCGCTTTTTCCAAGACATAAGATGCTAATGGATCCTGAAACAAGTTCAGGATGACGAGAGTTGGGGGACCCCGCTCCTCTGCGCGAAAACCAGACTACCCCTCAAACGGAAGATCAAGCGCATCGGCCACTGCCTGATGTCGAATCTTGCCACCTGACACATTCAGGCCAGCCGCGAGATGCGGGTCCGCGGCCATTGCGGCTTCTGCCCCCAAATTGGCCAGCTTGAGAGCGAAAGGCAGGGTCGCATTGTTCAGCGCAAAGGCGGACGTGCGGGCGACAGCGCCGGGCATGTTCGCCACGCAATAATGGATGATGCCTTCTTCCACATAGACGGGGTCTGCATGCGTGGTTGCGCGGCTTGTTTCGAAGCAGCCCCCTTGATCGATGGCGATGTCGACCAGAACGGCGCCGCGCTTCATCGTCTTCAGCATCTCACGCGTGACAAGCTTTGGCGCGGCAGCGCCCGGCACAAGGACGGCCCCAATCACCAGATGCGCATTGGCGA
>JBBATT010000231.1:0-4294 GCA_040398605.1 Chakrabartia sp. | reverse complement strand
GGATCGTTCTGCGAGGATTTGGCGCACAAAATCCCCGGACTTGGGGCGTAAGATGGCCAGACGCCTTGCATCATCGCGGACAGCCAGATGTCGGCCATCATCGGTGATGATCAGGTCTGGCGCGGGGGCTGAAAGGGCCATGATCACACCACCCACCAGCGGGATTAACCCCAATAGCCTGGGCCGCGTGCGCCACAGCATAACCCATAAACCGCCGACAATCATCAATCCGTAAGCCGCCACCGGCACCGACGGGAGCATGGCGACGGCACCCGGTTGCGCCGCAACCAGATGGGCGAGCCACAACAAGGCTGCAATCGCCTTGTCCACCACCCACCAGAATGGTGCGCCGACGCCAATGGCATCGGCCAGCAGCGCCAACGCTTCGGCAGGCATGATGACAAAGGTTGTCAGCGGAATGGCGACCAGATTGGCCATTGCGCCGTAAAGGCCCGATTTGTGGAAGTGAAACAGCGCAATGGGGATGAGGGCCACCTCCACCACGATGCCGGTCAGCAACAGCCCGGCAAGCCCACGGGCGAAGCGCCGTCCCCATCCCTCCTCCCGCCGGGCGAGGAACTGCCGGACCCAGCGGCTCTCATGCAAAGCGACAATGGCTGTAATGGCTGCAAAGCTCAGCTGAAAACTCGCGCCGACGAGCGACTCGGGCCACAGCAGAAGCACAACCAGCGCGCCGGTTGCCACCAGCCGCAAGGTCAACGCCTCCCGTCCCATCACCATCCCGATCAGGACGAGAATGGCCGCGATGCAGGATCGGATCGTCGGAACTTCAGAACCGGTCAGCAGCGTATAGGCCACGCCGGTCAGCGCGGCGATGCCCGCCGAAATGGTGAGCAAGGGCCAAGCCAGCGCCAGCCGGGCGCTCAAGGCGAGCACCCGCATCGAAAGAAGAAAGGCCGCCGCCACCACAGCGGAGATATGCAGGCCCGACACCGACAAAAGGTGCGCAAGCCCGCTGGCGCGCATCGCCTCCTGATCTTCTTCTGCGATGCCGCCCTGATCGCCTGTGGCAAGGGCAGCGGCAATGCCACTTTCGCGCGCAGGAAGTTGCGCTGCAATATGTGCGCTCAAGCGCTGACGCAGTGAAGGCGCGTCGTCGGCCCCATCCACAGAAACCGGGCCGATCGCTTTGCCGACGGCGCCAAGCCCAAGGAACCAAGCCTGCCGCCGAAAATCATAGCCGCCAGGCACCGCAGGCGGTGGTGGAGGCATAAGCCGCGCACGCAAACGGATCGAGGCACCTTCAGGCGGCGGCGCGTCCAGATCGTCAAGCGGCACCGAAATACGGATGCGGGGTGGCACTTGGGCGGATGGCTGCGTGGCGATTGTCAGGCGCCAATTCCCCCGCGAAACCAGCCTTTCTGCCCTCTCAACCGTGCCGGAAACATCAACAACAACCGGACGCGAGATCACTGGCGCTGCAACCATATGGCTGCGCGTCCAGACCAGACCACACCCGCCCGCCAGTGCCAATCCTCCCAGAATAAGTGCCAGTCCGATGCGTCTTTGCCAGCCAAGGCACAGACCCGCTGTCGCCAGTGAAAGGCCAGCGAGGATCACGGCCACCCACATGGATTGGAGCGGCAGAATGAACCAGAAGGCGATCCCCGCACCCAGCATGATCGGTAGCCAAAGGGGGAGCTGTTCGCGCTCCAGTTCCAGCCAGTTTTCGGCAGTGCACAAAAGCCTGTGGACATAGCTGTCCCCGCGTGCTTTTAGCGCGCCAATCCCCGTGCTGCGGGCCTCACCGGCAGTGCTGGCCATGTCCTTTTGTTGGAGAAACCGCGCGTGGGCGCAAGTCAAGAAAATGCGACCGTCGTTACGCGCTTTGCTCCGTCCCCGACGGGGTATCTGCACATTGGCGGCGCGCGCACGGCGCTTTACAATTGGCTCTATGCAAGGCGCATGGGCGGCAAGTTCTTGCTGCGCATCGAAGATACCGACCGCGCTCGCTCCACCGACAGCGCCATTGAAGCGATTCTGGACGGGCTGCGCTGGCTTGATCTCGATTGGGATGGCGAAGAAGTTTATCAATTCTCCCGCGCTGCACGCCATGCCGAAGTTGCGCATGAACTGGTCGCGCGCGGCCACGCCTATCGCTGCTTTTTGACGCAGGAGGAGCTCGCAGCGATGCGGGCAGCCGCAGAAGCCGAAAAGCGCCCCTTCCGTATCCGCAGCCCTTGGCGGGACACAGCCGAGGCAGATTTGCCTGCCGACAAGCCCTTCGTCGTCCGCCTCAAAGCCCCGACAGAGGGCAGCGTCACGATCAGCGATCTTGTACAGGGTGATGTCACCGTCGCCAATGCCGAGTTGGACGATATGATCCTGCTGCGGTCAGACGGGACACCGACCTATATGCTCAGCGTCGTTGTCGACGATCATGACATGGGCATCACCCATGTGATCCGCGGCGATGACCATCTGAACAATGCCTTCCGTCAGATTGCCCTTATTCGCGGCATGGGCTGGCCGGAGCCTATTTACGCGCATGTCCCGCTGATCCACGGCGCAGACGGCGCAAAACTGTCCAAGCGCCACGGCGCGCTCGGCGTTGATGCCTATCGCGACGAAATGGGGTATCTGCCTGAAGCCATCAACAATTACCTGATGAAGCTGGGCTGGGGGCACGGCGATGATGAGATCATCAGCCGCGATCAGGCCCTCGAATGGTTCGACGTGGCCGATGTGGGCCGTGGCGCAGCGCGGTTCGATTTCAAGAAGCTCGAAAACCTGAACGGTCATTACATCCGCGAAGCTGACGACGCGCGGCTGGCGCATCTCTGCCAGCATCGTCTGGAAACAGCGCTTGGCCGCGCGCTCACCGAAGCGGACATGATGCTGCTGGCAACGGCGATGCCCGTCGTCAAAGTCCGCGCCAAAACGATGATGGACGTCGCCGAAGGGGCGCAGTTCCTGTTCGAAACGCGCCCAATTTCGTTGGACGAGAAAGCGGCTTCTTTGCTAGACAGTGATGCCTTGGTCCTGCTGGGCAAGGCGCTCGAGGCTTTGAAGAGCCAGCCCGTTTGGGACATGGCTCCGCTGGAAGAGGGTGTGAAGGCCGTTGCTGAAGAGGCCGGTCTTGGTCTCGGTAAGATTGCGCAGCCGCTCCGCGCGGCGCTGACAGGCAGGGGAACGTCCCCTGGGATATTTGATGTGCTGGTTCTCCTCGGTCGTGAGGAGTCGCTGGCGAGGATTGAAGACTGCCTGGCGCGCGGCGCCTGAAAATAAGAAGAAGGGGCAAAAAGACCATGTCTGATACTACAGCCAAGCTCAACTTTGGCGGCGCAGATACCAGCTACGCAGTCCGGTCAGGAACGATCGGACCGGATGTTATCGATATCCGCAAGCTGTACGCCAGCACCGGCGCCTTCACTTTTGACCCCGGCTTTATGTCGACGGCAGCCTGCGAATCCGGCCTGACCTATATTGATGGCGACGAAGGCGTTTTGCTGCACCGTGGCTATCCCATCGGGCAGTTGGCCGAACAGTCGAGTTTCATGGAAGTGTCCTACCTCCTGCTGAACGGCGAATTGCCGTCCAAGGATGAACTGGCCACGTTCTCGCGCACCATCACGCGCCACACGATGCTGCATGAGCAGCTGGCGACCTTCTATCGCGGCTTCCGTCGTGACGCCCATCCGATGGCGATCATGTGCGGCGTCGTCGGCGCACTCTCGGCCTTCTACCACGACTCAACCGACATCGCCGATCCGCACCAGCGCATGGTGGCCTCGCACCGCCTGATCGCCAAAATGCCAACGATTGCGGCGATGGCCTATAAATATTCGATCGGTCAGCCCTTCCTCTATCCGCGCAATGACCTGTCCTACACGGCCAACTTCCTGCGCATGACCTTCGGCGTTCCGGCGGAAGAATATTATGTCGATCCCGCCATTGAGCGTGCGATGGACCGCATCTTCATCCTCCATGCCGACCATGAACAGAACGCATCGACCTCAACGGTCCGTCTTGCGGGTTCGTCGGGCGCCAATCCGTTTGCGTGCATCGCAGCCGGCATTGCCTGCCTGTGGGGCCCAGCACATGGCGGCGCGAATGAAGCGGCCCTCAATATGCTGCGCGAAATTGGTCGTCCGGAACGTATTCCGGAATTCATCGCCCGCGCTAAGGACAAGAATGATCCATTCCGCCTGATGGGCTTTGGTCACCGCGTTTACAAAAACTACGATCCGCGCGCGACCGTGATGCAGCAGACGCTGCGCGAAGTGTTCGACGCGTTGAAGATCAACGATCCAGTGTTTGACGGCGCCATCCA
>JBBATT010000230.1:0-4308 GCA_040398605.1 Chakrabartia sp. | reverse complement strand
TGTTGCCGCCATAGTTGACGCCCATCTTCACGCCATCAAGGCGCGGAAGATCAGCTTGCGCCGTCAAGACCGGCAACAGCGAAAGCGACAGGAACCCATGGGCAATCGGCCCGCCAAAGGGCGTCAGCTTCGCGCGTTCCGGGTCGACGTGAATGAACTGGAAATCGCCAGTTGCCTCAGCAAACTTGTTCACGCGGTCCTGATCGATCAACATCCATTCGGATGTCCCAACATCTTTGCCTTTCAGGGCAAAAAGCTCTTCCTTGCTCACAACGGCCATAAGGTTTCCTCTCGATTCTATCGCGCAATAATATTACAAAGGCGCGATTCCCGACCGGGATTTAGGCCCGTCATTTAGCCAGAGTCAAAAGCCATGGATTCCGCAACGTCGCTCATGCGCACCCTTCACCGCGCGCCGGAAAGCGAAGTCTTGAAACCCTTGCTCAATCGTGCCGCTTCAACGCCCGACGAACGCGACCGCATCGTCGCGCGTGCAGGCGGATTGCTCGCAGATTTGAGGCGCGCGCAATCCTCCGGCTGGGTGAACCAGTTTCTGAACGAGTACAGACTCAACACGCAGGAAGGCATTGCCCTGCTCGCACTGGCCGAAGCCTTTTTGCGTGTGCCAGACCCCGAGACAGCCGACGCCCTGATTGCCGACAAGCTGGGCGACGCCAACTGGAAGGCGCATTCCGGAAAGTCGCATTCCGCTTTGGTCAATTCAGCGACCTGGGGCCTTGTCATTAGCCGTGCCTTGGTCAGCGAGAAGGAGCAGAGCGGCACGTTGCGTCGGCTTCTGTCCCGCGCTGGCGAACCGTTTGTTCGGCAGGCTGTTGGTGCCGCTATGCGTATGATGGGCGAAATCTTCGTCATGGGTCGCACGATTGCGGAAGCCAGCGACCGCATGACGCGGCCCGAACACAAAGGCTTTGTGGCAAGCTTTGACATGCTGGGTGAAGCCGCACGCACTTTTGCCGATGGAGAGCGCTATTTCGCGTCTTACCTCGATGCCATTGAACAAACGGGTGCCGGCCATTCCATCTCAGTCAAATTGTCCGCGCTGCATCCACGTTATGAGGTCGCGCATTGGGACCGCTGCGTCCCCATGTTGTGCGACCTTCTGGAGACGCTCTGTCTGGCTGCGGCCCGCCGCGGGATCGCACTGACAGTGGATGCCGAAGAATCAGAACGGCTGGAGATGAGTCTCGAAATTCTCTCAACCGTCGCGCGCCTGCCCGCGTTAAAGGATTGGGATGGCTTCGGCATGGCCGCACAAGCCTATTCCAAGCGGGCGCCTGCAGTCATCCAATGGGCCGATGCCTTGGGTCGCGACACGGGACGCCGCATCACCGTCCGGCTCGTCAAAGGCGCCTATTGGGACAGTGAGATCAAGCGCACGCAGGAAACAGGCTTGAGCGACTATCCGCTTTTCACCCGCAAAGCCGCCACCGATGTCTCCTGGCTGGCCTGTGCTCGAGATATGTTGCGCGCCAAGAACATCTACCCCGCCTTTGCCACCCACAACGCGCTATCGGTCGCGTCCGTCCTCGAATGGGCCGGCGACAGCCGCGACTTTGAATTCCAGCGCCTGCACGGCATGGGCGACGGCCTTTATGAAGACCTTGTCCGCCGCGAAGGATATCATTGCCGCATCTACGCGCCGGTGGGCGGGCATCAGGATCTGCTGGCCTATCTTGTTCGACGGCTGCTGGAAAATGGTGCGAACAGCAGCTTTGTCCACCAACTCGCCGATGAACATGTGACAGATGAAGAACTGCTCGCCGATCCGGTTACCCACGTCCGCGCTGTCGGCGGCACACGGCATAGCGCCATTCCCTTGCCGGTCGATCTGTTTGGGGATCGTCGCAATAGCGGCGGTGAAGACCTGCAGGACCGCGCCATCCTTGCCGAAGTCGCGTCCGACGTGGCCGCCTATCCCTTGCCCGTGCATCCCGCTACACCTGTCGGGGATGCTGTGGCGATGGCGCAGTCCGCCTATTCAGCATGGTCCGCACTGGACATTGAGACCCGCGCGGCAAAGCTCGATGCGCTGGCGGACCTTTTAGAGGCTAATCGTCCTGCCCTGATGTCGACGCTGGTTAAGGAAGCGCACAAGACCCTGCCCGACGCTTTGGGCGAAGTGCGCGAGGCGGTCGATTTCTGTCGCTATTATGCCCAGCAGGCGCGCACGGGCCTGCTGCCATTAGAACTTCCCGGACCGACGGGAGAGCGCAACGTGCTGCGTTATGCGGGACGCGGCGTTTGGGTGTGCATCGCCCCTTGGAACTTCCCGCTGGCCATCTTCCTCGGGCAGATTGCCGCAGCACTCGTCACCGGAAACACCGTCGTCGCCAAACCGGCGCCACAGACGCCGCGCATAGCAGCCCAAGCGCTGGCGCTCGCCCATCAGGCGGGTATCCCCGAGAATGCGCTTGTGCTGGCCATTGGCGGCCCTGAGGTCGGTGCAGCGTTGATCGCCAATCCGGCGATTGCCGGTGTCGCCTTTACCGGGTCCACCGCGACGGCCAAGAAGATCGCGCGCGCGCTGTTGGAAGATGACAACCGCCCGCTCGTCCCGCTGATCGCGGAGACTGGCGGCATCAACGCGATGATCGTCGATTCAACAGCACTTGCCGAGCAGGTCGTGCAAGACGTCGTCACCTCTGCCTTCCGGTCGGCAGGGCAGCGCTGTTCGGCGCTCAGGCTGTTGCTGCTGCAGGAAGACATTGCCGAACGCACGCTGGAGATGCTGCGCGGTGCGATGGACACGCTGATCGTCGGTGATCCGGCAGACCCTGCAACCGATGTCGGCCCCGTCATCGATGAGGCTGCCTATGCCAAGCTGATGGCCTATCGCGACACACAAAAGGCCAATTGGCTCCATACCGTTGCTGCCCCAGATGCGGGGCATTTCGTGCCGCCGACGCTGATCCGCCTCGCCTCGGTTGAAGAGCTGACGGCCGAATGGTTCGGGCCGCTCCTCCATGTCGTGACATGGAAAGCAGGACGCCTCGCTGAGACTGTCGAGCGCGTCAACGCCAAGGGCTTTGGCCTTACTATGGGGCTACATAGCCGCATCGCGCGGACGGCGGAGGATGTTGAAGCCCTCGCACGTGTCGGCAACCTCTACGTCAACCGCTCGATGATCGGCGCGATTGTCGGCAGCCAGCCTTTTGGTGGAGAGGGCCTCTCCGGCACTGGTCCCAAAGCGGGCGGGCCCAATTATCTCCACCGCTTCTGTGCAGAACGCGTGACCTCCACCGACACGACGAGCAGCGGCGGCAACGCAAGCCTCTTGTCGCTGGATGATATTGGGCTGTAACATCGCAAGATGAAAAGCTTTCGGGACATCGCGCTCAACATCCGGGTGGAAGCGCATGCCATCTGGCTGTCCGCCCGTGACCCTCACGTGCCGCTGCCCGCGCGGGTCTTCGGCCTCATGGTCGCGGCCTATGCGCTATCACCGATTGATTTGATCCCGGACTTCATTCCCGTGCTCGGCCTGCTGGATGATGCCATCCTGATCCCACTGGGTGTTTGGCTGTTCCTGAAGATGGTGCCTGCGGCGGTCTATGCGCAACACCGTGCCGAAGCGGAAGCGGCCAGCCACCGGCCCGTCAGCCGGGTCGCGGCAGCGATCATCGCGCTTCTCTGGATTGGTGCGCTGCTGTGGGCAGGCACGCTCTTTTGGACGATGCGGTATTACTGACGCGGATCGCCACCTCAGTTGTGGCGGGCGATCCACTCTTCCACGACCGGCGCAATGCGCGTCCGCCATTTGCCGCCGTTGAAGATGCCATAATGGCCAACGCCTTCGGCAACATAATAATTCTTCAAGTTGTCGGGCAGATTGGTCGCGATGTCGAGCGCGGCCTTGGTCTGACCAATCCCTGAAATATCGTCGCGGTCGCCCTCAACGGCCAAAATGCCGACATCGGTGATTGCGCCCGGATCAACGATGCGACCGCGATGCTCAAACTCACCCTTCGGGAGCAAATGCCGCTGGAAGACCTCATCAATCGTCTGGAGGTAGAACTCTGCCGTCATATCGCAGACGGACCGATATTCGTCGTAAAACTCCTTGGTCGCATCCGCGCTCTCATCGTCGCCATCGACCAGATGTTTGAACATCTGCCAGTGGCTGACCATGTGGTTGCCAAGGTTCATCGCCATGAAGCCCGACAGCTGGAGGAAGCCCGGATAGACTTCACGTCCGGCACCGGCATAGCCTTGCGGCACCTTGGCGATCACGTTCTGCTCGAACCAAGCAAATGGACGTTCCATAGCGAGCTGATTGACCGCAGTCGG
>JBBATT010000229.1:0-4310 GCA_040398605.1 Chakrabartia sp. | reverse complement strand
GCCGACGAAATATGCGCTGACCAAGGTGATGGAGAACTTCCCGACAGACGTGCGATTGCCGATGAGGCCTGCATCCGCCGGATCGCGTGCCATTGTGGATGCCGGGTTGGAGCATGCTGGTCTCATCTGATGGCACGCCCGCGCCCCGCCACTTTTGATAAACTAAAGACCGTCGCCGAGAACCGGCGTGCGCGGTACGACTATTTCATCGACACAACCTATGAAGCGGGCCTTGCGCTCACAGGGACGGAAGTGAAGGCGTTGCGTGGTGGCGAAGGCTCCATCGCAGAAAGCTATGCCGAAGTGACGAACGGTGAAGTCTGGCTCGTCAATGCGAACATACCAGAGTTTAGCCACGGCAACCGCTTCAATCATGAACCCAAACGCCCGCGCAAGTTGTTGCTGCATGAGCGTGAGATCAACAAGCTGCATGGCGCCGTCGCGCGTGACGGCATGACGTTGGTTCCGCTTTCCATTTACTTTAATTCGCGCGGCCGTGCGAAAGTTGAACTGGCGCTCGCCAAGGGCAAGAAGGCCCATGACAAGCGGGAAACAATCAAGCAACGGGATTGGAAGCGTGAAGCTGGCCGCATCATGAGGGAGCGCGGGTGAGCCGTTTCAACGCTTGGATTCGCGCACAAGCGCCAAGCCGCGAGAGCTTTGAACGCAGCCGCTTTTTGCGTCCCTTTGCGCAGCGCGTGTTTCATCCGGCCTTGTGGCGATTCACGCGCCGATCGGTGCCGCGTGGCGTTGCACTTGGCCTGCTCGTTGGTATTTTTCTGCTTATTCCCGGCATCCAAATTGCAGGGGCTGCCCTTCTAGCGCTGCCGTTTCGGGCCAACATTCCGCTGGCCGCAGCGATGACGTTTTTGAGCAACCCGGCGACCACGCCGTTCATTCTCGTGGCGTCGATTTACGTCGGCAATTCCGCCTTGAACATGGGGGCAGATGTGACGCAATTTGAAGCGCTTATTGAGCGCAATGCGCCCTTATCGGCATGGGCTGAATGGCTGATCTCAAGCGCGGCGCCTGCCATGTTGACCGGCCTTTTCCTGATAGCGCTGCTGTCAGCCGTGGTGGGTTATGTCATAGCCGCGGTCAGCTGGCGGATATGGTTGTCCCGAAAGTGGAAAGCCCGGGCGCACCGGAAACGGGTCGCTTGACGCTTTGCTGCCGAAGAGGGCACAGACCTTCTGGTGCGTAATCAAAAAGCCTTGTCGACGGTGGTTAAATCACCGTCTATCTTGAACCTTCCCGCCGAGGAAGAACGCAACCTGCTCATTCTCGTAGGGGTGGCTGCTATTGGTTCGGCCATCCTGATCTTCTGGTTCTCCCGAAGCGCGGCCTTGGCCGCTGGCTTTTCAGCAATGGTGCTTGCTTTGGCCGCGTTGGCCATATTTGCCAGAAGGCTCTTTCCAGCTGCGGCATCTGCGGGCCAAGACATGGATTGGTCGCTCATTCGGGATGCCGTGGATGGCGACAGTGCCGCCGTTTGTGTTACCGACCGGACGGGGCGTCTCGTCTGCGCCAATGCGTTGCATGAGGCATGGTTTGGTGGCCCGGTCGCACCACCGGCCATCACAAATGATGCAGCGCAGGTCACTCTTCTGACCAACGCTGCCAAGAATGCCTGGCGGGATGGGCGCGCCGAAGTGTCCGGCATTCGTCGTGATACCATGTTGCTGGATGTCTTCATCCAACGCAGCGGCCAGAAGGAAACACATCTCGTCTGGCGGTGCATACCATCTGCCGATTTTGATTTAATGGCAGAAGCCAAGCGTTTGATCTCGGGCCCTGCCGGAGAGCGGTTGAGCGAAGCCGGCATCATGACGGTCCTGATCGGCCCTGAAGGCAATATCCGCGCCGCCAGCCGGGTGTTTGCCATGCGGGCAGGCGGACGTTCCGATGCACTTGTCGAAGGCCGTGAGTTTGTATCGCTTTTTGAAGCCGACAAAAATGGTGCCCTGCGCTTTGTAATTGACGGGCGGGCAGGGCTTCCCTTGAGACTATTGCAAATCCCGACCGATCCCGGCGATCCCAAGAGCGCCACCTTGGTTATTCTGCTTGATGACGATGCCAATCCATCTGGAGGCGGTGATCAAAACGTGGCGCTCAGCATGCAGGCCATGTTGGCAAAGCTTCCGCTCGGGTTGGCGCTGGCTGATCGGGATGGGCGTTTCCTCTTTTTGAACGATGCCTTTTGCAGGGCTGTGGGGCTGCCGGTTGGGTCAAAGCCAATCTATCCGGGCGACCTCGTTATCCGGGAGGACAAGGCAGCGGTGGCTGATGCGGTCCGCCGTTACGCCATGGGCCAGCCGATCAGCGGTGACATTGCCGTTCGTCTTGTTAGCCTGCCTGAAGAGCCGGTTGCCCTGACAATCGCCAGTGCCAAGGGTCTGGGCGAAGCGGCTGTGCTGATGTCCATCAAAGATTCCAGCGAGGAATCACGCCTCAAGAAACAGGTCGCTCAAGCCACCAAGATGCAGGCTGTCGGGCAGCTTGCAGGCGGCGTGGCGCATGATTTTAACAACATCCTGACCGGCATTTTGGGGCATTGCGATTTGATGCTGATGCGTCATTCGCCGGGGGACAGTAATTATGATGATATCCAGCAGATCCGGAACAACGCCAATCGCGCCGCCGGCCTGACGCGGCAGCTCCTCGCGTTCTCCCGCCAACAGACATTGCGCCCGCAGGTTCTCCAGCTTCCAGATGTTGTCGCCGAAATCTCTAACCTTCTGAAACGCCTGATGGGCGAGACGGTGGAGCTCATCGTCAAACACGGCCGTAACCTTGGGCCAGTCCGTGCCGACCCCGGGCAATTGGAGCAGGTGATCGTTAACCTGTCTGTCAATGCGCGGGATGCAATGCCGCGTGGTGGAAAGCTGACGATCCAGACCTATGCGGTGACGTCTGCCGAAGTCCGCAAGATCGGCAGTGATATCCTGCCTGTGTCTGATTACACGGCGCTCAGCGTCACTGATACAGGCACCGGCATTCAGCAGGAATTGCTGACCAAGATTTTCGAACCGTTTTTCACTACCAAGGAAGTAGGGAAGGGGACGGGCCTTGGTCTTTCGACGGTCTATGGGATCGTCAAACAATCTGGCGGGTTCATTTTTGCCGATTCGAAAGTGGGTGAGGGGACAAGCTTTGTCATTTACCTGCCCGTCCATATTGTGGAGGCCGGGCAGGTACCCGAACCCGTTAAGGCCAAGGAAAAGGCGGAAGAACTTTGGGGCAGCGGCACCATTCTCCTCGTGGAAGATGAAGACATGGTCCGCGCCGTCGCCGAACGCGCGCTCACACGACATGGCTATGAGGTAATCACCGCGACAAATGGCGAAGAAGGCCTCGAGATTCTCAAAGGGCGCAGCGATATCGACATGTTGGTGTCCGACGTTGTCATGCCAATGATGGATGGGCCGACGCTCGGTCGGCATGCGCGGGAACTCTATCCAAAGATGCCCTTGCTGTTCATGTCGGGCTATGCCGAAGAACAATTGCGGCGGTCCATTGCGCTAGAGAACGTCGATTTTCTGCCAAAACCCTTCTCTGTTCAACAACTTGCTGAGGCCGTTCGGAACGCAATGGCCGTGTGATGGTTTGTGAAGAACAAAACATGAAATAATTTTCGTTCCCCTCTTGTTCAATAAGAACAAATCGCATACATGGTGTTCATCCGATTGACGTCGGAGGCGCAACAGCTACGAGGGGAATGGCCATGTCGGCTCAACTCAAAGTCATCGAAACGGATCGTTCAGCAGCCATGATGGACAGGGAAAAGGCACTCGAAGCGGCGCTTGCGCAAATTGACCGCGCATTCGGCAAAGGCTCAGCCATGAAGCTTGGCGCACGCCAAACCATGGAAATTGAAGCGGTATCTACAGGCTCACTTGGGCTTGATATCGCGCTCGGCATCGGCGGCTTGCCGCGTGGTCGTGTCATCGAAATTTTTGGACCGGAAAGCTCCGGCAAGACGACGCTGGCGCTTCACGCCATTGCAGAGGCGCAACGCGGCGGCGGAACAGCGGCGTTTATCGACGCAGAACATGCGCTTGATCCCGTCTATGCTCGCAAGCTGGGCTGCAACATCGACGAGTTGATTGTTTCGCAGCCGGACACAGGCGAACAGGCACTGGAAATCACAGACACGCTCGTGCGGTCGAACGCTGTTGATGTTCTTGTCATCGACTCGGTGGCCGCACTCGTTCCGCGGGCAGAAATCGAAGGGGAGATGGGCGACAGCCATGTCGGTCTTCAAGCCCGTCTGATGAGCCAGGCGCTGCGCAAGATCACAGGCTCGATCA
>JBBATT010000228.1:0-4326 GCA_040398605.1 Chakrabartia sp. | reverse complement strand
GGCCGCCAAAAGGGCGATCAGTGCAGCCGACAGTGCCTGTTTTTGCGCCTTACTCATTCAGAAGTCCTTGCAGAAAGCGCCGGTGGGGATTGGGGCTGATCCAGATCCTTCTGAATCAACCTGAAATAGGCATCAGCCTGCTGGACACAGGCTTTCTCCAGCATCCACGAACTCAGCACCAAGGGGTCCGTTATATCCTTGGGAATCATGTTGATGCTGATGGCGTTATCCTGCCCCGGAACCGCGATCAGGAAGGTTTTGACGCCATCCAGCTTGGCAAGGTCAGGCGCAAGCATCCGGTCTTGCCCTGCCGCCCAAGCAAAATCAGCCCGCCAGGATCGGTCAATTGGATAGACTGTAAACGGGGTTTGCTCGGTCGCATCGGGGCGCCACCAGACAGGACGTTCGCCCTCGCGAATGCAGCGGGCGCCCGGGCGGGAAACATCAATCAGCCATGGATCCGGCAGCGCGGCTGCGTTGGCACCTGCGCGCACGGCCCCGACTTGGCTCGCACGGTCGTTACGCGTGGAAATAAGAGCAGCAAGCGCAGCGCGGGGGTTTTGTGTCCCGCCGCCGCCACCCTTGGCAATCACACCAGCATAAACCCCGCGAAGAGTAACGGCCCGCCCATCTGCACCGATGAGCGTCACGCGCTCACCATCCTTCAGCTGGATTTTCGACGCGCCTTCCACCCGCATGCCCGGACGAAGCCCTCCACCACGCGCCTCAACGACGGTCATGGGGGCCGCAAGACAGGCTTGGGCAGATATCAAGCTGCCAACCGTCAGCGACAAAAACGTCCGAACCAGGGTCATTGCTTCGTCTCTTCTGAAAGCGGTGTCGTAAGACCATCCCCGATGACGACGAACGCTGCCCAAAAGAAGGGATGCGCCGTCTCAGGAGTGTTGAAGAGACGCGCCTGTGCCTCCTGCAAAGCCTCATCGACCGAAGTCGCTTTCGCCTCACCCATGACGTTGAACATTGCAGACATCAGCGCGCTGGTTGCAGCCGATGGGACTTGCCAGTGAGAAACGACCAAGCTTCGCGCGCCGGCTTGGAAGAAGGCGGAGGCCAGACCCGAGAGCGATTCACCGCCATTGGCCTTTCCAGATGCCGCGGTATTGCAAGCCGACAGCACGACAAGGTCGGCCGGGATAGACAGGCTGGAAATTTCACTGGCATCCAGAAGCCCGTCAAGCTCAGCAAATTTTGGGGTCTGCGCGGGCGGTGTCAGCACGACACCGGGTTGTGCCTGACACTTGAGCTCGCTTGGCAACAAACCGTGCGTTGCAAAATAGAGAATTCGATAATCGGCCAAATTGCGTTCCCGGAACGCGGCCTCATTCGCTTGGGCGCCCAGCAGAACGTCCTTCTTGTCCGCCTTAAGGATCCGCGAGACTTCTCCAATTTCCCGCTCTGTATCCGGCAGAGACGAAAGGGAGCGGAGCAGTGAAGACGGCACGATGCCATTCGCGCCGCAATCATCCCCAAGTTTGACATTGGTAGGCGCCAACTGGCGCACGATGCTGGGCGGAGCCAAAACAGGATTGCCAAAAGCCAGCAGGGTGCGTGCATGGGTGCCGGCAAGGCGCGTCGAGCGGAGTGCAACGAAGCTGGCAATGGTCGGGCTGTAAGAAACGTTCAGATCCTTCACCAGCCATTGCGCGCTACTATATTGGTTGGCCTGCGGTGGTCGGGTGACGAGCAAAGCAAAAGGCAGGTTCGCCAATGGCCCCGATGGAACAACGATCAGCCGTTTAATTTGCGCCAATTCTGCAGAAAGCCCGCCAAAAAGGGTCGCATAGAGATCATGGGCGGCTTCAAGATCAAAGTCGTTGACGCTTTTTCCTTGAATTTCCAAGCCGCGCCGCAGCCGCGCGACGGCCTCTTGCAGCGTCGCCTCCCCTGCCGGAATAGCGACGAGGGAAATGCCGTCCTTTGTCATAAGCTGGGCGAAAGACCGATCGCGTCCAATGACAAAGGACAAAAGTCCTTCATCCTGACGCAGACGGCTGCGCACGTCGTCCACCTTTGGAACGGCCACATCCGTCATTGAAGCAAAGTTCGGAAACCGCTTGGCCAGATCCTGCCGGAGATCAGCGATCACCTTCCCTTGGGATGTAATGTCGGCTGAATATTGATCCTCGGCAGCGGCGCTCCGTTCCTGCACAAGCAGCGATTGTTCGGTTGCCAATTGGACGCGCAATTCCCGCTCTTTCTGGGTCGCGGTTTCCAACAGACGCAGAAGCGCAGCCAACTCCGGATCACCTGCGGAACGCCGTGCCGATGTGAGGGCCATGGACCGGTCAAACAGCGGCGAGCGCGTCAACTGCACAGCGTCAAAGACTTCCGCATACAAACCGAGCCGCGCTTTTGGATCGTCATAGCGCTTCGCCTCCTCAACGACTGCGTCGAAAAAGGGGATGATGTCCTCGGCGCTGAACGGAACGCTGGCCTTCGGAAGCGTCTTCGCGACTGCCATGGCCTCACGAAACACAATAATGGCCGAAACGTTCATATGTTCTGTCTGGTAAGCGCGGGCCAGCGCGATGCGGGCCTGTAGCGTGGCCACGCCTTCTCCAAAGACTTGCTGGCGGATCGCGAGAGCGCGCTTCAGATAGGCTTCCGCCGCAGAAAGTCGCCCTTGAGCGCTACTGGCATTGCCAAGCGTTACCAGAATGTCCGCTTCCCACCAGCGCGGCTCACCCTCTGCCTTTTTGATGCCCAGCATGGCTTCGCCAACACTGGCATAGGCGCTCGTCACGTCTCCCGTGCGCAGCAGCATGCTCGCTTCCAAGTTCAACGCCATGGCGAGCTCTGCCTCTGCCTCGGAAGCGCCTCCCGCCGAAGGCATCCCCGGCACCGCGCCGGTCGACGTCGCTTGGGCAGCTATGTCGCGCCATTGTGCTGTCGATGCACGCGCCTGCACCAAAGCAGCGTCATAGTCCCGCTTATTTGCCGCGATAAAGGCCCGATACTCGGTCAGCCGTGCGCGATCCGCAGCCTTGGGCGACTTTTCGACAATTAGGGCAGCGCGGTTGAGAAGCGCCTCTGCCTCGTCATGCCGTCCTTGCGCGCTGACGGACATCGCCAAGTCCATAAGAATATCATTGGTCGCGAGGTCATCTTCTCCAAAAATGCGGACCTGCAATTCGAGGGCGCGCCTGAACCCCGCTTCGGCCGCGCCATAATCAGATTGCCCGGATGCGGTCCGCGCCTGCCGGAGCAACGCCTTGATCGCTGCCTGATCGGCCCCGCTGCCAATCTTGATAGGAAGCGACCAGAGCGCCCGAACGAGGTTCGCTTGCTCGGTATCAGACCCCGTCAAGGGAGGCAGGCCCATCATAATGCGCAAAGCGGGATAAGCCGATGCAGATCCTTCCGCCACGCGCAGAATATCGCCCTCGACACGCGCCAGCACGACAATTGGCCAACCGTCGCTGCGCTGACGGCAGGCCATCGTCAAAACGTCAAACGCGCCATCTTTCATCGCCCGGCTCGGTTCACATTCAAGCCGCTTGTCGATCAGACTGCGCTGACGGCTCGACCCGAATATGTCCACCAAGCTTGTGTCTTGAGACCCGACGAGCGAGAAAGTCAGCCGACCACTTTCAATGTCGGCGCACAGAAGATCGAGATCTGGTGAGAGTTGCCGCGCCGCAGGGGCGTTTGCCCCCATTTTGGTCACGCATGTTTCGCCAAGAAGCGTCCTTAGGGCAGGCGAAGCGGCAGCATCTGTCGCCGCGTGGACATCGACAGGCCTGACGATGACCAAAAACGCCAGAAGCAAGTGCCCGAAAAACACGAAACGGTTGATTTGGCTAGGTGGCAACCAAGGCCAGCCGTCAGCCTTGGCCCTTCGCCCGAGCAAAGATCCCCAAACGCCTCTTAATTCAAGCCAAACTAGCCCGCCGCGCAACAACATTTGCCTCCAGACCCGCAAGGGGCCCATTTAATCTTGAGCATCAAACTCGAATAACCGAGGCGTCCGGGACAAAAGGGTCTACCTATCGCCCGCACGCCACTTATTTTGATTAAATCTTTCGCACAAAATGAGGCTTACGCGTGATCTTTCGCGGCCAGATTGGTTCTATGGGGAGGTCGACCGACAATCTGAGCAGGTCACAAATCTCGATTGTCGAGCAGAACCCTTAACCAGAGTGGCTGATATCAATCAAATCGCATTTGGATTTAAGCTGAGCGCTTCAATGCCCCATGCGTTTAGCGACATCTAAAATGGTAGCGGAGGAGGGACTCGAACCCCCGACACGCGGATTATGATTCCGCTGCTCTAACCGACTGAGCTACTCCGCCCCATGGGGGTAT
>JBBATT010000227.1:0-4334 GCA_040398605.1 Chakrabartia sp. | reverse complement strand
GAAACCTCGATGAACATCAAGCGCCTGATGGACCTCGCGTCCTATCGTGGCCTTCGTCATCGTAAGGGTCTTCCGGTTCGTGGCCAGCGCACGCACACAAATGCGCGCACCCGTAAGGGCAAGGCCAAGCCGATCGCAGGCAAGAAGAAGTAATTCACGACCGTCTGAGAGACGGTCGCGCATTGCTTTTCCTCACCGCTGTTTCAGCATTCGAGATAAAGTCAGGATTTCCTTATGGCACGCGAACCACAGCGCCTTCGTCGGCGGGAACGCAAAAACATCACGTCTGGCGTCGCGCACGTCAACGCAAGCTTCAACAACACCATGATCACCATCACCGACGCGCAGGGCAACGCCATTGCGTGGTCTTCGGCCGGGCAGATGGGCTTTAAGGGCAGCCGCAAGTCGACTCCCTATGCTGCTCAGGTTGCAGCTGAAGACGCGGGCAAAAAGGCTGCCGAACACGGCGTCCGTACGCTCGAAGTCGAAGTGAAGGGCCCTGGTTCGGGTCGCGAATCGGCACTGCGCGCGTTGCAGGCTGTTGGCTTCACCATCACGGCGATCCGTGACGTGACGTCGATCCCGCACAACGGCGTTCGTCCGTCGAAGCGTCGCCGCGTCTAATCAGCTTCCGCCGGGTCCGCATTCCGTGGTCCCGGCAACAAGTTTCAATCGGTGGCAGGCGGACGCGCTTTCCACCCAACCCCAAGGGGAACACCGTGGCAGTTAATCTCAAGAACTGGCAGGAACTTAAAAAGCCCGACACCCTGGAAAAGAAGACCAGTGGCGATCCGCTGCGCAAGGCGACTTTTGTTGCTGAGCCGCTGGAACGCGGCTTTGGCCTGACACTGGGCAACGCGCTGCGTCGCGTTTTGCTCTCGTCGCTGCAGGGTGCGGCCGTTACGTCGATCAAGATCGAAAACGTGCTTCACGAATTTTCGAGCCTTGCTGGCGTCCGCGAAGACGTGACGGACATCGTCCTGAACGTGAAGCAGATTGCACTGCGCATGCAGGGCGATGGTCCGAAGCGTCTTCAGCTTTCGGCCACCGGCCCGGCTGACGTGAAGGCTGGCGATATTGCCGTTTCGGGTGACATCGAAGTGATGAACCCGGAGCTGGTCATCTGCCATCTCGATCAGGGCGCAACGCTCAACATGGAACTGACGGCTGACGTCGGTAAGGGCTATGTCCCTGCCGCATCGAACCGTCCGGCAGACGCGCCCATCGGCCTTATCCCGGTTGACGCACTCTATTCGCCCGTTCGTCAGGTCTCGTACAAGGTGGAAAACACCCGCGTCGGCCAGGAATTGGACTATGACAAGCTGACCCTGACCATCGAAACCGATGGTACAGTGACCCCGGATGATGCCGTCGCTTACGCGGCTCGCATCCTTCAGGACCAGCTTCAGCTCTTCGTCCACTTCGACGAAGCTCTGGCCCAGTCCTCGCAGCTCATCGGCATGGCAGCACCTTCGAGTGCACCGGAATCGTCAAGCGACTCCAATCAGATCAACCGCTTCCTTCTCAAGAAGGTGGATGAGCTGGAATTGTCGGTCCGTTCGGCAAACTGCCTCAAGAACGACAACATCATCTACATCGGCGATCTGGTTCAAAAGACCGAAGCCGAAATGCTCCGCACGCCGAACTTCGGCCGCAAGTCCTTGAACGAAATCAAGGAAGTGCTGTCGTCCATGGGTCTGCGTCTCGGCATGGACATCCCCGGATGGCCGCCCGAGAACATCGAAGACATGGCCAAGAAGCTCGAACAGGAACTTCTTGGGTGATTATCTGCCCGGCGTTCGCGCCGGGCATATTCGGGCAAAGGGCGGTGGCCCATAATACCGCCTGGCTAGGGGTACCTCACACGGCCCCCTGACGAACGAAAAGGAAGTTAAAATGAGACATCGTAGTGGCGGCCGTAAGCTTCAGCGCACCTCGGCCCACCGTACTGCCCTGTTCCGCAACATGTCGGCAGCGCTTATCAAGCACGAACAGATCACCACAACCCTCGCCAAGGCGAAGGAACTGCGTCCGTACGTTGAAAAGCTGATCACGCTGGCGAAGAAGGGTGGCCTGTCCAACCGTCGTCTGGCGCATGCCCGTCTTTTGAACGACGCGCAGCTGATCAAGCTTTTTGACGTTCTTGCCGAGCGTTACAAGGACCGCAACGGCGGCTACACCCGCGTCATCAAGGCTGGCATCCGCGCGTCGGACGCCGCCCCGATCGCGATCATCGAATTCGTCGACCGCGACGTGAGCGCCAAGGGCCAGGATTCAGGCCCAGTCTACACGTCGGAAGATATGGACGAAGCTGCCTAAGCAGTTTTGCCAAACGGCGAGAACAAGAAGCCCCGCAGAAATGCGGGGCTTTTTTGTTGAAGTTTATGGAAGACGTCGCTTGTCGACGTGATCTTACCAGATGGAATAGCCCCCATCGACAGCGATGGTCTGGCCCGTCACAAAACCTGCGTTGCCGCTGCACAGCCAAAGGATGGTGCTTGCGATGTCTTGCGGCACACCAAGCAGCCCCATTGGCGTCATCTGCGCCATCTGGTCCATATCCGCCTTGTTTTCCGGTGCGCTCGTGATTTCGGTGTCGCCAATCCCTCCCGGGCAAATGGCATTCACGCGGATGCCCGCGCGTGCATAATCGATGGCGGCCGCGCGGGTCAGACCTAGCACTCCCGACTTTGAGGCGGAATAGGAGGCAAGGCCTGGCCCGCTGACCAAAGCCATGACGGAAGAGATGTTGACGATGGCGCCGCCATCTCCCTGTTTCAGCATCTGCGCGCATTCATATTTCAGGCAAGCCCAGACGCCCTTGAGGTTAACCTCTATGGTCCGGTCCCAGTCATCTTCCGTCATCTCGGCAATAGGCGCGCCTCTGGGGGCGATGCCGGCATTGTTGACGGCGATGTCGAGCCGGCCGAAATGGCCAACGGTCTTAGCGACTAGAGCTTCGACCTGGTCCGTCTTGCCAACATTGGCGGCAACGAAAATCGCCTGTCCCCCCGCAGAAACAATGTCATGGGCGGCGGCTTCACCAGCTTCGACGGCGATATCTGCAAGGACGATTTTGGCGCCCAAATCTACGAATGTTTTCGCGGTTGCCCGTCCGATGCCTGTTGCAGCGCCTGTTACAATGACGATCTTCTCGTTGAACCCTGTCATCTTCTGCCCCAAAAAAACGGGGCCCGAAGGCCCCGTTGATATTACTGGTCTAGGAAGGACCGCATCTTGCGAGACCGGCTTGGGTGCTTGAGTTTCCTCAGCGCCTTGGCTTCGATCTGACGGATGCGTTCGCGCGTCACGCTGAACTGCTGGCCGACTTCTTCCAGCGTGTGATCGGTGTTCATGCCGATGCCGAAGCGCATGCGCAGCACGCGTTCTTCACGCGGTGTGAGTGAGGCAAGGACGCGAGTGACGGTTTCCTTAAGGTTCTGTTGAATGGCGGCATCCACAGGGATGACGGCGTTCTTGTCCTCAATGAAGTCACCCAGATGGCTGTCTTCCTCATCGCCAATCGGGGTTTCAAGCGAGATCGGTTCCTTGGCGATCTTCATCACCTTGCGAACCTTTTCGAGCGGCATCGACAGACGCTCGGCCATTTCTTCCGGGGTCGGCTCGCGGCCCGTTTCGTGGAGGAACTGGCGGCTGCAACGGACCAGCTTGTTGATCGTTTCAATCATATGGACCGGAATACGGATCGTGCGCGCCTGATCTGCGATTGAGCGCGTGATCGCCTGACGGATCCACCAAGTGGCATAGGTCGAGAACTTGTAGCCGCGGCGATACTCAAACTTATCGACCGCCTTCATCAGGCCGATATTGCCTTCCTGAATGAGGTCGAGGAACTGCAGGCCGCGATTGGTGTACTTTTTCGCGATGGAGATGACGAGGCGAAGGTTCGCCTCCACCATTTCCTTCTTGGCGATGCGGGCTTCGCGTTCAGCCTTCTGCACCATGTTCACGATGCGGCGGAATTCCGTAAGCGACATGCCCGTCGCTTGCGCGATTTCCGAAATTTCGGTGCGGATGCGCTCGACATTGCCGCCTTCGTTCTCGGCGAAAGCTGCCCATTTCTTGTCGATTGCGCGGACGCTTTCGAGCCAATTTTCGTCCAGCTCATGGCCCATATAGCTGTCGAGGAACGACTTGCGGGCCACGCGGTGGCGCTCGGCCAAGCGTAGCATCTGCCCACCCAGCGCGGTCAGGCGACGGTTGTAGCTATAAAGCTGGTCAACCAGATACTCGATCTTGGAATTGTGGAACTGGACGCTTTCAACTTCGGCGGTCAGCTCTTCACGCAGCTTGTGATACTTCTTTTCGTCATT
>JBBATT010000226.1:2881-4335 GCA_040398605.1 Chakrabartia sp. | reverse complement strand
CACCGATTCCATCGTTTGCATCCAGCAATTGATCAGCCACAGCATTGGTCCGCGTGATGGTGCCTGTCTGGTCCAGAATGATTGTGCCGACGCCCAGCTGTTCGACAGCGCCGCGATAAACGCCATGTTCTGCCCCTTCGATCTGCAGTCGCTCAAACAGGCGGGCCGCGTTGCGGAGATGCGGCACGAGCATCTGAAAACGGGCGCGGTCTGCGGCTGAGAAATCCGGGAGGGACCGGTCTCGCGTGACCCGGCACCGCGCCTCAAAACCGCTTGGAAAGCGCAGATCGACGCCGAGGACTTGATCTCCACCCGTCGCGTCGAGAAAGCCTTTATAGTCCGAAATGTCTTGAGAGCTTTGGTCTTGGAGAAACTCCCGGAAGGAGGTGACTTCACCTTCGGGTAGCCCCTGAAACGGGTCGCTTGCGAAATAGGTCGTCAGATAGTCTTCGTTGGTCTTCGGGTCGCTGCCGGGCGTCACCATCGCGCCGGGGGTGCTGAGGCCGGGTACGGTCAGGATCAACGTTGCATAGCTGCCCTCAAGCCATTGGGCCAAGGCGCGCAGAAACTCTTCCCACGGTGCACCCTCCAGAAGGCCGCCATAGAGGGATTCAAGGACCTTGGAGAAGAGATCTTGTTGCATGTCGATCATGGGAGGTGAGGTTAGGGCAGCGCCTTGGGAATGGATAGCGGCCCTAACCCTTTTCAAGCCGAAGCGATGTTGATGACCGTCTGATAAGCCCCGCGGATCGCGCCTTCGATATAACCGACGCCATTCGCATCCCCGATGCTGTGGACGTTGAAGCCCGCAGCTTTCAGAGCCTCTGCAAGCGTCAGATCACCTTCCGCACCCTTCGCCACGATGACATGGTCGGCGGAGACTGTGTGGGCCGTGCCTGACGCGTCGGTGAAGCGAACCGCGCTATCCTCGATGCTGATGGCGCTCGCGGCGGGATGCATGGCGACACCATGCTCCTGAAGCTCAGACAAGATGCGCATCCGGCGCACCAGCGTCAGGCCCTTGCCGAAGGCAGGGGCTTCATCGACGATGGTGACCTTGCGCCCGCGTTCGTGGAGGAATTCGGCCAGCTCAATGCCAACCAGTTCACCACCGATAATGACGATCTGGTCGCCCAGTGGCATCCATGCATGGGTCGCCTTGCGGACGAGATCCAAATTGGCCGTCGCGCCGGTGGCCGCGCCAATCTTCGTCGCCATGCGCGTCAAGAGTCCCGTCTTCCGCTTAAGCTCGTCCGAGCTTTCGCCGAGCATCAGCCGCCGCATATCGTCACCTGAAAAGACATTATCCCGGTCATTGCCTGGGATGTCCGGCATGCCGCGTGTTGCGCCAGTGGCAACGATCACGTCATCGGGGGCGAGCGACTGTAAGAGTTCTGGGGTCGCCGCCGTGTTCAGGCGGATGTCGGCACCAGACATCTCCACTTCGCGCCGCT
>JBBATT010000226.1:0-2871 GCA_040398605.1 Chakrabartia sp. | reverse complement strand
CAGTTGAGCAGCCGTTCATTGGGTTCATAAGCGAGGGAAGCGAACCGCAGCGTGCCTCCAAGGCGCTCGCTCTTTTCGATGAGGGTCACCTTATGGCCAAGTGCGGTGAGGCGGCGGGTCGCTTCCATGCCGCCGGGTCCGCCACCAATCACGACGATGGTCTTCTTCGATGCTGTTGCCGCGGTGCGCTCAAACTCAACGGAGAACTCGGCAGTGACGGCGCAGCGCGACTGCTGACCGCCATAAATCGCGCTGACGCAGGTGTAGCAATAGATGCACGGTCGGACCCGATCTGTCTCGCCGCGGAGCAGCTTGTTGGGCAAATGTGGGTCGGCCAGCAGTTTGCGCCCCATGGCGATGAAGTCTGCGTCGCCTTTTCCGATGGTGCGGTCCGCAGTTTCCACTTCAACGCGGCCCGATGCGATGATGGGGATGCTAACCTCTGCCTTCATCTCGGCGGCGGCAGGCAAGTTAAAGTTCTCAATATGCGGAATGTTCGATTCTGAATGGAGTTTGCCATTGCCGGTGTCGTGATAGGCAGACACGGTGATCGCGTCCGCGCCTGCCGCTTCAACGGTGCGCGCAGCAAACTTTGCGTCTTCAAGGGAGATGCCGCCCGTCTTGCCCACTTCACGGGAATCGAGTTTCACCCAAACCGGGAAGTCCGGGCCAACCAGCGCGCGCGTTGCGGCGAGCACTTCGCGCAGCATCCGCAGGCGGTTTTCAATCGGCCCGCCATATTCATCGGTCCGGCTGTTCGTTTTGGGGGAGATGAAGGATGACAGGAGATACCCATGGCCAGAATGGATCTCGACCGCGTCAAACCCCGCTTTTTGTGCGCGGGCCGCCCCTTCCGCATATTGGCGGACAGCCGTTGCGATATCTTCATGGGTGAGGATCTTGATCTCCGGCATCGTCATGCCGCTGAACGCCGCCAGCTCTTCAGGCAGGAAGTACTTCATGAAATTGCCCGTCGGGGCAGGGGGAATGCACGGCGCCCAAAGGGGATGGCCCCAGCGCGTTGAGTATCCCGCGACCAGTCCGCCATGATGCAGCTGTGCTGCAATTTTCGCCCCACCGGCGTGCACGCGTTCGCAAAGCTCGGTCAGGCCCGGTAGAAACTTGTCGTCGCTGATTGCGGTCTGCTGCAACGCGACCGCGCCGACTGGCCAAGCCACTCCCGCGACGCCACAGATGATGAGCCCCGCGCCGCCACGTGCCTGTTCTTCATGATAGGCGATCAGCTTTTCGCCGACGGTTCCATCTTCCTCAGACAGGCTGACGCCCATCGCTGTCACCATGATGCGGTTCTTCACCTCCATCTTGTTGATACGACCGGGTGAAAGGAGGTGCGGATAAGTATTTGAAATCATGTTAAACAAGTCCTGTAGGGGAATGTGTTTGGGCCATTGAGACGAACTTCACGCATTGGTCGAGCGCTGCGGCGCACCGGTGCGCCGCAACATCAGTTGGCAATTGATCAAGGTCTTTTGAAAAGGTTTCAACGCCCAGAAAGGCAGAGGTGCCGGTGGCCGCAATCGCCTGCATGAAGGTTTTAAGATCAAGCTCCCCTTCGCAGGGAAGCAGGCGGTTCATCATCCCGTGGTTGAGGTCCGCCTCTGGAGCCGCAAGGGCATCGTTGAGTTGAACCGAAAAGATGCGGTCGCCCGGAATAGAGGCGAGCATGGCGAGTGAAGAGTTGCTGCGGAAGACGTGCCAAGCATCCACCATCAGACCACCATTGGACCGTCCGGCAGTGTCGATGACCTCCATCGCTTCGGCAAGGCCGGGCACGCCGCCTGTTGGAACGAACTCCAGCGCGACCCGCAGGCCATGGGCGGCGGCCTTGTCGCACAACTCTCTGAAGTGTTTCGCCATTAGCTTGCGGTCATAGCCCAGCCCGAAAAGCTCTGCGACGGACACGGTCGACGCGCCCAGCTCAACGGCAAGGGGAAGCAGGCGATCTGCTGTCATCGCGGACAGGAACTTCCCGAACGCGTTTTCACTGGAGGCGTGCGGCGGCATCCAGTTTGTGATGAGTTCAATCTCAGAAACGAAAAGGCCCGCATCGCTGACGGCCTGCGCCACGTCGGTGGTCTGAAGGCCGCGCATATCTCCCGGCCATACCGAGACAGCCGTGAATCCCGCCGCTCGCGCGGGGGCGAGGCGGTCGAGCAGAGGCGTGCATTGTCTGGTGCCACCATAGAAGACGCGTGCCGCAGGAACAGAGGTGCCAGACAGGGGCATTTTATGGCCGGGCCTCGCTCATCATGTGCCGCATATCGCTCCCCACTTGTCTTTGATCAAACCTAGTGTCTATACAAAGTGTATGTCAACCAATGAGCCCACAGTTTCGCAGGAAATGGAGCGCCAGAACCGCGCCAATCCGCGTCAGCGTGCGCAACGGGCGGCGACGCGTGATAAGCTTCTCGACGGTGCGATCAGGGTCTTTGCGGAAAAAGGTTATGCCAACGCGACCGTTGACGATGTGCTTAAGGAAGCGGGCGTCAGCCGTGCCTCCTTTTATGCCCATTTCCCGAGCAAGGTCGGGCTGATCAGCGCGGTGGCCGACAGTTTTGTGCCTCTCTGGCAGCCGATGTATGAAGAGCTTGCCGCAATGCAGGTGCCGGATCAGGCGAAACTAGAGGACTGGTGCCGTCGCAACGTTGCCTTGTACCGGCAGAATGAAACAACTTGCCTCATATTGACGCAAGCCACGGCGATTGAGGCCGATCTCTATTGGAAGATCGCAGGGTTCCAGAATGTTTTGATTGATATGCTTGCCCGAAAGAATGCGGCGCTCGCCCATCTGGAGACGGATGAAGCGGGGCGGCATCGGGCTGCTTTTGCTTTGTCGCAGCTGGATCAGGC
>JBBATT010000225.1:0-4359 GCA_040398605.1 Chakrabartia sp. | reverse complement strand
TCCAGATCACCTCATCGGGCAGGGATATAATCTGCCTGTACGCCGCTTCGGGCATGGCCTGATGCGGCTTGGCGGGGTCGATGGGAGGCTGGGGGACGGTGCCGCCTTCGCCCGCATAGGTGTCGGGGTGGATGAGCCGCTGGGCCTCTTCCGGCGTCACGCCGATCTTGGCGAGCGTCGCGGGGTTGATCCAGCGGGCGGGGTCTAAGGCCGTGTCAGACCAAGCGACTTCCAGCGACAATTGCTCGGGCCCTGCGAAATAGATCGACTGGCACATGCCATGGTCAATGGGGCCGAACACGTTGACGCCCTTGGTGCGGATGCGGTCGCGCATCGCGATGAGCGCATCCCTGCTGTCCACTTTGAAGGCGAGATGTTGCATCGTCCCGCCTGCGGATTTGCCAGCACCGGAGCCTGCGTGGGTCTTGCCCAGCTCAATGGGGATGTCCTTTACGCCGGGCAGTTGCACGAGCGAGAAGGAGCAATCATCCGCCAGTTTCAGAAAGGCGTGGAGGCCATCGGGCACGCCGTGCATGTCGAAGATCGCGACCAATTCACAGCCGAGCACATCAGTCATGAACTCCAGTTGCGCCTTCATGTCGCCGGTCATGATGGCGATGTGGTGGATGCCCGTTGGCTTCACCATATGCGTCTCTCCTATGCTTTTGTCGTTGCTGTGCCCGCCACCTCAACCGGCTTCGGCTCAGCAAAGGGCATCACCATCCGCCCGTCGGGGGCTGCCGTAAAGGTGGTTTGGGTGGGATAGGCGAACTGGATGCCCTTTTCAGCAAAGAGCCTAAGGATCGCGTTGTTGACGAGATGCTTGCGGTCCAGCGCGTCGCTGGGGTCCGCCTCATGGATTTCATAGATCAGTAGAAAATCGAGGCTGGACGGCGCAAAATTGTCGAGCGCACATCGGCCGAAAGTGCAGCGGTCGACGCCTTCAACCGCCGCTTTCAACAGGTCAGGCAGCGTCGCGCAAAGATCCCTTGGGGTCTGGTAGACAAGGCTGAGCGTCTGAAAATAGCGCCGCGTTTCAAACACAGCGAGGTTGCGCAGCTCCTTATTGAGCAGGTTCGCGTTGGAGATGACAATCTCCTCCCCCGATAAGGCGCGGATGCGGGTGGATTTGAGCCCAATGGCCTCCACCGTGCCTTGGCTCGCGTCAAATTTGACCATGTCGCCTTTCTTGAAAGGCTTATCGAACAGCACCGAGAGCGCGGCGAAGAGATCAGAGAAGATGCCCTGTGCGGCGAGACCAATGGCGATGCCGCCAATGCCCAGCCCGGCCAAAAGCCCCGTCACATCGACGCCAAGGTTGGAGAGGATGAGGATGGTCGCAAGGATGAACAACCCCGCGGTCAGCAGCACGCGGATCAGCCCCATGGCGCTTTGCAGATTGCCAGTGGGGTCTGTGCTGCCCGCGCGATATTCGACAAGCCCAAGGATCAGCGCGCGCACCCAGACGGCTGCTTGCAGGACAGCAGCGACGACGAACAGAACGCGGATGGGATAGGCGATTTCGGCCGGGGCATGGGCTGTTGCCGCCACGATCTGCGCCGCCACGGCCACCTTAAACCAGAGCCGCGTCCTCTTCAGCGCGCGGCCGATAATCCCCGGCCAATGCGATTCGGAAAAGCGGGCGCTGCACAGATAGCCGCCGAACAGCTTCACGCCATAAAGCAGCACGACGATGACAGCGCCGGAGGCTGCGCTGAGCGCGATCTGGGTCGTATGGCTGTTCAGCCAGGCGAGGGCGATGTCGAGGATCCGGGTGATGTCGGTCAGGATAGAGGCTTGTGGTGTCGTCATGTGGCCAACCTAGCAACGTCGCGCCCGAGTGCAATTGTCGCCTTAGTTGAGGGCCTGTGTGCCTCTCCGATGGCCCCATGATTGGAGAAGCACACGGCCGGGCGCCTCAACCAGCCGGTAGAGCAGTTCCGACGCCAGATAGACGCCCAAGATGTAGAGCGCGATAAGGCCAAGGGCGACGCTGGCAGCATCTGTGACAAAGACGTGTTTGAAGGCGATCCACAGCAGGAAGTGGGCAAGATAAGTCGAATAGCTGATCTCACCCAAATAGACCGCAATCCGGCCCGCAAGGGGATTGCCGGGAGCAGCGGACGTCTCGGCAAGCCAGTAGACAAGGGCTGTGAAGGAAAGCGGTACCGCCAGTGTTTCGGGCAGCACACCCAAGACCCAAAGGCTGAACAGCGACAAGCTGATCGCAAGGGCGCCGTGCCGGGCGAAAGCGATAGGTCGAGCACGCCATGCCATGGCCATCAGGACACCGCTGAAAAAGCCCGCAATGCAGCGCGGCAGCCCATTCCAGACAATGTCATGCCCCAAGGTGGCGGCGTCTTGGGAGACGAACCAGATATGCAGTCCAATGCCCAGCACCAGCGCGCCGCCTGCGCAGGCAAGGGGCGGCCAGCTTTTCCGGAACAAGGTGACAGCGACAAAGGGTAGCAGCAGATAGGCGGCCAGTTCGGTCGAGATCGACCAGCTTGGGTCATTCCAGGTCAAATGGTCGGTCAGCCCCCAATTCTGCATCAAAAGGATGTGCAGCGGCAGTTCTGCGAGGGGGTATTGGGCGGTGTCTGCCTTGCCGGCGAGCGTCAGCGTTGTCGCATAGGCGAAGGTGGCGAGCAGGATGACAAGGTGCAGCGGATAGATGCGGGCGATGCGCCGCCACAGAAAGTCAGAGGCGGCGGCCAGCCCTTGTGACTGGAACTTTGGCCCATAGGTCAGCCACATGACGAAACCGGACAGGACGAAGAACAGGTCGACCGCGAGATATCCTTTGGCGAGGATCGCGATAACAAAGGGCGGCACGCTGTCCGGCAAGGCGAGGCGGATGTGGTAGAGCACAACCAGCCATGCCGCGATGCCGCGTGCGCCCGTCAGGGCATCAAGCTGAGCGCGGGGGGGCATCATGCCGGAACCGCCTTTGCGGTGAAGAAGGGCTTGCGGGTCCGTTCCCGCTCAAACCGCTGCGCATAGGCATCGAGCGCGATCTGCATGGCGATGAGCATATAGGCGAACGACAGGAAGGCGACGCCGATGAAGGCCGCTCCGATGAGATAGATGATGTTGGCTTGTTGAAGTGCGGTGGCGAGGCCCCCAATCCAGTGTCCATCCTCCGTCGCGCGGATTCGATATCTTCGCAACAGGATTTCCATGCGGAGCAGGCCGGACATATGGATGAACAGCCATATGGCGAGGCCTGGCCAGCCCTGTTCTCCCAGCATTTCAAAATAGGCGCTGTGGAAGGCGCGGCCTTCATCCACGATGACGATGGTCGAGCCAGGTTCATGAGCCGCTGGCGCGTTTGGATCAAATTTGCTGCTGGTCTTCGCCTCATATCGGAAAGAGTTGCCGCGATAGGAATCAAATCCGCCACCCATCGGATGGATGCCGACATAATCGATCGTCCAGCGCCAGACGGCGAGGCGGGTCGAGGCCGACTCGTCGGCCTGCACCTCGTTCATCGTGTCCATCCGCTTCGTGAAGCTTTCCGGCAGGAACGGAAGCGAGGCCAGCCCCAAAAAGCCGGCCGCAAAAATATAGAGGAACGGGCGCTTTACGGCGCGCAGCATCATGACGCCGAGGGCCGCGATGCAGATCAGCCCGGTACGCGCTTCGGTGCCGACCGGGATGAGCAGGCAGGCAAAGCACAATGCGCCGCAAAAGAGCGACACCCGCCAGTCGGGCGCAAAGATCGTGCTGTTGCGGCGGAGGTAGAGGATGAAGGGGATGAGCGAGACGGCCACACAGGCCAACGTGGACGACTCGTACAGGCCGGTATTGCTGTCTGACATCAGATTAAGCACGCCATATCCGCCCCCGGACGCCGCCGTTTTGATGCCCGCCGCGATGATGATGCTCGACGCCGACAGGATCATCGTGGTCGCGAGCGCTTCAATCCGAAGCCGTGTGGTGATCGTCAGCGGCAGGAAGATTGCAAAGACCAGCACCTTCCAGACCCAATCCCACTTTGCCGTCGCTTCCAGCGGAAAATCGGCATTTTCGGTGGAGAAGTAACAATAGATGAGGAGCAGAAGCATTGCGCCCTGCCTTGGGCCGAATGTGAGCACCTGCTTTCGGTCAAACATCAGCCAGCCGATCACCGCCCCCAGAAAGAAGATGAGCGATACAGGCACACTGTTGAGCAGATAGTAAGACAGATGCTGGGGTGAGACGATGTCGACATAGACATAGCCCAGCACCATCAGAAACGGACGCCGCAACCCGAGCAACAGCATTGCGCCGATGAAGGCGACAAAGAACAGGTCACGCATCTGGCGCCCCCCATTTTCCATGCTGTTTGCGGGTGTCGACGGGCCCTTTGTCGTTGTC
>JBBATT010000224.1:0-4388 GCA_040398605.1 Chakrabartia sp. | reverse complement strand
GCATTGTCGTTCCGATCCCGGACGACCTCCATCTCATATTCTTTCCAGCCGAGCAGCGACTCTTCGATCAGCACTTCGGTGGTGGGCGAGGCATCAAGCCCGCCGGTCACGATCTGGATGAACTCTTCGCGGTTATACGCAATGCCGCCACCGGTACCGCCCATGGTAAAGCTGGGGCGGATGATGGAGGGAAGGCCTGTGCGCTCCAGAACAACGAGCGCCTCTTCCAGCGTGTGGGCAATGCCCGAGCGCGCCGATTCCAGACCGATCTTGTCCATCGCATCACGGAATTTGATGCGGTCTTCCGCCTTGTCGATCGCTTCTGCGTCCGCGCCGATCATCTCCACGCCGTATTTGGCCAGCGTGCCATCATTGAACAGCGCGAGCGCGGTGTTGAGCGCGGTCTGCCCGCCCATGGTCGGCAGGATCGCGTCAGGCCGCTCTTTCTCGATGATCTTCGCCACTATTTCGGGCGTGATCGGCTCAATATAAGTCGCATCCGCCAGCTCGGGATCGGTCATGATCGTCGCCGGGTTCGAATTGACGAGGATGATGCGATAGCCCTCCTCTTTGAGCGCCTTAACGGCCTGCGTGCCCGAATAATCGAACTCGCATGCCTGCCCGATAATGATCGGACCCGCGCCTACGATGAGGATGGAGGAGATGTCTGTTCTTTTAGGCATTGGTTGTTCCCATCATCCCCACGAACTTTTCGAACAGATAGTGGCTGTCCTGCGGGCCGGGGGACGCTTCGGGGTGATATTGGACGCTGAAGGCGGGCTGGTCGGTCAGTTCGAAACCGCAGTTGGAGCCGTCGAACAGCGAAACGTGCGTGGCGCGGGCGTTGGCGGGGAGTGTGTCTGCATCCACCGCAAAACCGTGGTTCATGCTGGTGATTTCAACCGCGCCATCGTCCAACCGCTTGACGGGATGGTTCGCGCCGCGGTGCCCCTGATGCATCTTTTCGGTTGTCGCACCAATGGCGAGGCCGAGCATCTGGTGACCAAGACAGATGCCGAACAGCGGCTTCTTCGTCGCCAACCATTGCTTGATGACAGGCACAGCATAGGTGCCCGTCGCTGCGGGATCACCGGGGCCGTTGGACAGGAACAGGCCGTCGGGTGTGTGCGCCATGATGTCATCAAAGCTCGCGCTGGCCGGAACAACCGTCACTTGTGCTCCGGCATCGACCAAATTGCGCAGGATATTGCGCTTGATGCCATAATCGATGGCGACGACTTTTGGCCGATCATTCCCCTCCCGCTTGCGGGAGGGGTTAGGGGTGGGTGCGAGGGGAGTAGGCCCACCCCCGGCCCCTCCCGCAGGCGGGAGGGGGGATTTCGCATAGCCCTCACCCAGCTTCCAAAGCCCTTCATCCCACTGATAGCTCTGCAGCGTCGTGACATCCTTCGCGAGGTCCATTCCCTCCAGCCCCGGCCAGCCGCGCGCCTGAGACAGCAAGGCGGCGATATCAAACACACCATCGGGTGCATGGGCGATCACGCCGTTTGGCGCGCCCTTCATGCGGATGATGCGGGTCAACTCACGTGTATCGATGCCCGACAGGCCAATACGGCCGTTCGCCTTCATCCACGCATCAAAATGCTGGGTGTTGCGAAAATTGGAGGGGTCCGTCACGTCCTGCCGGACGATGCAGCCCAAAGCGTGCGGGTTGGTTGCCTCAACGTCTTCAGCATTGGTGCCGACATTGCCGATATGCGGGAAGGTGAAGTTGATGATCTGCCCGGCATAGCTGGGGTCGGTCATCACTTCCTGATAACCCGTCATCGCGGTGTTGAAGCAGACTTCACCGACCGCAGCACCCGCCGCGCCAAAGCCCTTGCCCCATAGGATATCGCCCGAATCCAAAACCAGAACGCCTGTCGCTCCGCTGGGCGCGCGCGTGCTGGTGGGGTCGGCCATATCGGGGCGCTCCTTCGTAAATTCTGGTGATGTCGCTAAGGCACCGCAGCTAGAGATGGGGGGCGAAACCGTCAATCTATTAAAACCGGTTTTCCCCAGCTAAAGCCCCTCCTTTCATCATTTCGAGAGAACAAAATGATTCGCGACGACATTCAGGCCGCGCAGATCACCGCCATGAAGGCCGGAGATAAGCCGCGTACCGCCACCATCCGCCTGATTGTTGCGGCCATCAAAAACCGCGACATCGAAGCCCGCACAGGCAAGGCCCCGGCAGATGACGACACGCTCGTCGTTGAAGTGCTTCAGAAAATGGTGAAGCAGCGCCGCGAATCGATTGAGCTTTACGTCAAAGGCGGCCGCCCCGAGCTCGCTGAGATTGAAGCCTCTGAGATCACCGTCATCGAAGATTTCTTGCCTACGCAGTTGAGCGAGGAAGAAACCACGGCCGCTATCGAAGCCATCAAGGCGGAAATCGGCGCCGAGAGCGTGAAGGATATGGGCAAGGTCATGGCCGTCTTGAAAGAACGCCATGCATCATCGTTGGACATGTCCAAGGCGAGTGCGCTCGTGAAGGCGGCATTGAGCTGAGGTGAAACGTCCCCCTCCCGCCTGCGGGAGGGGCTAGGGGTGGGCAAATTGGTGAAAGGCGCCTTCAAACCGCGCGACACAGCACGCGCACGCTCTCTTCGCCGTGAGGCCACACCGGCAGAGCGGCAGTTATGGTCTTGCCTGCGCGGAAGCCAATTGGTCGGACATAAATTCAGCCGACAAATGCCGATTGGCCCTTATTTCGCGGACTTCCTATGTCGTGCTGCCAATTTGGTCGTGGAACTGGATGGCAATTCGCATGATGGACAGATAGCCTTTGACCAAGCGCGAGATGCGTTTCTCGCAAACAACGGATATCAGGTGATCAGATTTTCCAACCAAGAGGTGTTTGATAATTTGGAAGGCGTTGTGGCTGCCATTACTCAGGCCCTAGCGGACTTGCCCACCCCTAGCCCCTCCCGCACGCGGGAGGGGGACTTGAACACATGACCCTCTCCCCCGCTTGGCTCGATGAACTGCGCGCGCGGACACAGCTCTCTGCGTTGATCGGGCGCACGGTGAAAATCACGAAGGCCGGACGCGAGTTCAAGGGCTGCTGCCCATTCCATAATGAGAAGACGCCCAGCTTTTACGTCAATGATGAGAAGGGCTTCTACCACTGCTTCGGCTGCAGCGCGCATGGGGATGCGATCCGCTGGATGACCGATCAGCGCGGGCTGCCGTTCATGGACGCGGTCAAGGAACTGGCGGAAGCGGCCGGCCTGGAGGTCCCAGCCCCAGACCCGCGTGCCGCCGAAAAGGCGGAGCGGGCCAATTCGCTTCATGACGTCATGGCAGCAGCGGCCAGCTGGTATAGTGAGCAATTGCAGGGCGTTAAGGGCGGCGAAGCGCGGCAATATCTGCAGCAGCGCGGCATAAAGCCCGCGACCATTTCGACGTTTGGCATGGGATATGCCCCTGATAGTCGCGGCGATCTGAAGACTGCCCTTGCCCGATTTGGCGAGGACATGCTGATTGAGGCAGGCCTCCTCATCAAGGTTGACGACAAGGACAGTTATGACCGGTTCCGAGGCCGCCTAATGATCCCCATCCGCGACGCGCGGGGGCGAGTCATCGCCTTTGGGGGGCGTATTCTGGGGGCTGGCGAGCCCAAATATCTCAATTCCCCGGACACACCGCTCTTCGATAAGGGGCGCACGCTCTACAACATTGACCGCGCAGGACCCGCCAACCGCAAGACCAATCGCGTCATCGTTGTCGAAGGCTATATGGACGTCATTGCGCTCGCGCAGGCAGGGATTGAGGATGCCGTCGCGCCCTTGGGCACCGCCCTTACCGAACACCAGATCGCCCGGCTCTGGCGGCTGTCGGACGCGCCAATCCTATGTTTTGACGGAGATGCGGCCGGGCAAAAGGCCTCTGTGCGTGCAATTAGCCGCGCTTTACCGGGGTTGGCGCCGGCCTGTTCGCTGAGCTTTGTCACGCTGCCACAGGGCCAAGATCCCGATGATCTGATCAAATCCAGCGGGCGTGCAGCAATGGATGCCCTGCTCGACAAGCCGGAGGCGTTGGTCGACCGGCTGTGGCGGCACGAGCTTGAAGCTGAACCCCTGGCAACACCGGAGGCGCGCGCAGGATTAAGGCAACGCCTTAGAAATCATACCCAAGTCATTGAAAATGGGTCTGTCCGAGAACAGTATGAACTCGAATTTCGGCAGCGGTTCGATGATGCCTTCCGGCGTCCGTCGCAGCCCCGGTTTGAGCAGCGGCGGTTTGAACCACGGCGCGCCGGCCAACGTGGTGGCCGCTTCCAGACCTTTGAAGCGCCCCCGACCAACGCCACCCGATCCATCAGCGGTGGCGGCATTGACGCCATCTACGCTCGGGCAATTCTGTCTGGTTTGCTCCACCATCCG
>JBBATT010000223.1:0-4389 GCA_040398605.1 Chakrabartia sp. | reverse complement strand
TTCCGATCTTGAGCGGCGCATGTTGATCCTCAATGACATGCCCGGTGTCACCGGTTCCACGGTGTTGCAGCAGGGCGGGGTGCCAGGAAGTTCGGAAATGCTCGTCACGGCAGGGCGCACGCCGAACCAATATCGGGCAACGTTTGCAAATACCTCGTCAGCTATTCTAGGGCCGCTGTCTTACTCGCTCGGAGGGACGATTTTCCAGCCGCTGGGCCGACCTGGCGCCCTGGATGTGACTTTGTCCGCGGCAGGCGAACGACTAAAGGAGTTGCGTTCGGCAAATGTCCGCTATGCAATGCCCCTCAATACGCGGGGGCTGATTGGCAGCTTTGGTGGCTTGATCGCCTTTGCGCGCCCGGGGGGCGCAGTTGCGGATCTGGACGTACGCAGTAATGTTCTCTCGCTTAACACCCGCCTCCGCACGCCGCTCCTGCGTGGACGCGCCAATTCCATCTATCTGGACTTGGGTCTTGCTCTCAACCGCAACAAGACGACCATCTTGGGCGAGCTGATTTCGGATGACAGGAGCACGGTTGCCGAAGCAACGTTGAGCTGGCAGCAGGCCAATTGGTTGAGCGGCGATACCAATGTTTCGCTCTCTGTGTTTCAGGGGCTGGGCCTGTTTGGCGCGAATGACGCTTCTGCGAAATTTTCATCTGTCCAAGGTTTCCAGCCAAATTTCCAACGGCTGGTCTATAGCCTGCAGCGCACACAGCGCCTGACGCCGCGCATCTCCCTGCAAGTCAATGTGCAGGGTCAATATACGACTGATCGGCTGACGTCCGGCGAAACGATTTCGTTCGGCGGGTCCGCCATTGGCCGTGGCTATGATCCGTCGCTCATAGGTGGAGAACGCGGGCTCGGGCTCTCTGGGGAGTTGCGATACGCGCTTCCCTATACCCTCCCGACGCTCATCGAAGGCGTGCAGCTCTATTCCTTTGGGGATTTCGCCCGCGCGACAACGCTTGCTTACGAGGCTGAACCAAAATCGACGAACAAGATCAGCTCTCTGGGTCTTGGCGTCCGCTTCGTGGTTTTCGGTAAGGTTAATCTAGACCTGCAAGGCGCGCAGGCCCGCAGAAGCGTCACCAGTGGTGAGCGCAACGAAAAACGTTTCAATCTTAATGCACTGGTCGCTTTCTGATGTTTTCATCTCGTCGTTTCCGATTGATGCTTTTGGGTGCTGTCAGCAGCACGGCCTTTACCACTGCGCATGCCGCTGACGTCGTATTGCCGACCGGTACAATCCAATCTGTGTCCAGTGGTAGCGTCACCTCAGCGTCGAGTGGAACACAGACAACGCTCACGCAGACGAGCGCCCGTGCAGTAATCAATTGGTCTGATTTGTCGGTTGCTTCGGGTGACACGCTCGAATTCGTGCAGCCTAGCTCTAGTTCTATCACGCTCAATCGCGTGGTTGGCCCAACGGCTGGTGGCCCCATTGCTCAATCGCAGATCGACGGGACAGTCAATGCGAATGGACAGGTTTGGATTCTGAACCCGACAGGTATCCTCGTTGGCGCCAACGGACGGGTGAACGCCGCCGGCTTTCTGGCGACGACAATGGGCATTGCCGATGCGGATTTTGATGCCGCCACCAACGCGTTCAATCTGGCGGGCGACAACCCAGCTTTAATTGAGAATAGGGGTATCATCACAGCTTCGGGCTATGCTGTGCTCGCTGGGCATCGTGTCGAAAATTCAGGCACCGTGCAAGCGCAACTCGGCACGGTCGCGCTCGGATCAGGTCGCGCCATGTCGCTCACGTTTTCCGCAGATAAGCTTATTTCCTTCGTTGTTTCGGAACCGTCCACAGCACAGGGCAGCGGCATTACCAACACCGCCAGTGGCGTGTTGAACGCAAATGGCGGGCGCGTTCTTATGACCGCGCGTGCCGCCGCTGCTGTGGCGGCGAGTGTCATCAACAATGCGGGCTTGGTGCAAGCCAATAGCGTTACTGTAAACAACGGCGAAATCACGCTGGATGCAGGCCCGACGGGTGACATTAATGTGTCGGGTATGCTGAGCGCGAGGGGCTTAGGAACCGGGGAAACCGGTGGCCTCATTACCGTTAAGGCGACAAACATCTATGCCACGTCCACCAGCCAGTTTTTGGCAACTGGCAATGCCGGTGGCGGATCGATCTACATCGGTCGCGGGCCAATGTCTGGCATGGCGCCATCACCGACAAAAATCTACGCAAATACTGGCTCCACCTTTGATGCAAGTGCGGGAGATACGGGTGCCGGCGGTTTCATCACCCTGATGACAGACTATAATGATGCTGGATCGTTCATCTCTGCAAATGGTCTGTTCTACGCCAATGGCGGCAGCATTTCCGGAGCTGGTGGCACCGTTGATGCCTATTTTTCGTCGATAGACCTGACTGGCGTAAACGGTTCGCTAACAGCAAGACCGGGTGAAGCGGCAAAGTTGAAGTTCAATGCAAACAACATTGAGATTTCGAATGCGGCAGGCTCCGCTGGTCTATTGACCCAGGAGACAGTGCAGGACCTTCTGAATGCGGGTCAGCGGGTCTCGATCATCGCTATTGGCACTGGCGCAAATTCAGGAAACATTGTCGTTTCTTCAAGCATCCTAAAGTCCGCCAGTTCGGATGCGTCGCTTATCTTTTCTGCCAATAACAACATAGATATTCAGGCCGGCGCCGACATCACGTCGTCAGAAGGTTCGCTGAATGTTTCGTTCCTGACAGACCAGAACAATGACGGCACCGGTCTTACCCGGCTTGGCGCGAACATCTCGCTTCTGTCAGGATCCGCGATCCGAGATGGCCTGATTGGCATAAAGTATGACGGCTATTATAGTGATGTTTACTCATTTTTCGCGAGTGCTGTCCCGCAAGATGACCAACGATTCTCATTACCCTTTACATCTATAAATAGCGATACTCCTGGTAGGGACTTTGGCGAAAACTATTCGGTTAAGTTTTCTGGTTATTTCAGGCCCCAAGAAACAGGGGTCTACACATTTGCAACGGCGAGCGATGATGCATCGCATCTGTTCCTCGGAAGTGCCGGCCAGTCTCTCAACCTCTTGCAGGGTGATGTCATCACCTCCTCTCCTGTCAGCCCCCTCGTTAATAACGGGGGCGGGCACGGGGTTGAATTTCGGTCTGGCACTACGGATCAACCGCTCGTCGCCGGACAATATTATCCGATCCTCGTCCTCTTCGGAGAAGGCGGCGGCGGGGATGAGATCACCGTTAGTTTTGGGCTCGGCGCCGCCGCACAATCATTGAGCGACAACGGTCTTGGATCTTATTTTCACACGGCAAGCGGTGAACTGGCGGCGACCGGCGGACTGGCGACACAATCCAACATCACCTTCTCCGGTCCGGTGGTTCTGGACCGCAGTGTTAATCTCGCAACGCAAGGCGATGTGCTGTTCAGCGGGTCGGTGAACAGCGCATCGGGCTCGGCATCCAGCCTCAATGTTGATGCCGGAACGGGTGATATCTCCTTCAACGTTGATGTAGGTACCGGCGGTGCTCTTGCAGGTCTCAACACGAAGTCGGGAACATTCCACGCGGCAAAGATCACAGCCGATAGCAACGCCCTTATAAAGATTAATACCACAGGGGATGCCTCGATCTCGGGCACTGTGACAGGTGCGAAACTGACTAAGGGGGGCACGGGCGCGCTTTCATTGTCGGGCGCTGCCAATGTGGCAAACATATCGATTGAATCGGGCAGGCTGAAGACGCTTTCAGCGACAGGCGATGCACTGCAGAGCGCGGCAATCCTAATCAATGCTGGCGGGATACTTGATCTTGCCGCACCGCAGACGGCCAATTTGACGTCGATCCAATCGTTGTCAGGTGCTGGGCGTGTCGACCTGGCGGACGGGAAAGCGCTGGATATCCTTAACGGTCTGGCGACAGACAGTTTTGCCGGCGTTATTTCGGGTCCGGAATCGAGCACGGTCAAGATCAGTGGCGGCGCTCTCACTTTAACAGGTGATTTAGGCTTCTCAGGGTTGATCAAGGTCGACGGCGCGACCCTCAAACTTGCCGGCAACGGTAGCATCGAGAGCGCAGCCGGGTTGGAAGTCGGCGGAACTGACGGCGCTGTTATCGACGTGGAGGGTTTGACATCCTCCTCGGCCATAATCCGCAACTTCTTTACAGATACGTCGACCCGCGCTGGTCAGGTCCTGTTAGGATCGAGAACGCTCGTTGTTGATACTAATCCAGGATCAGTTGGTCGCAATTCACTGACGTTTTTAGGCAATGGCGGATCGCTCGACAAAACGGGGTTGGGGACACTTCGGCTCGGCGGGGCCAATAGCTACACTGGTGGTACGCGTGTCAGCGCAGGGGCGCTTGAGGTTGCGTCGGAAACTCAACTGGGCGCTGGCGATATC
>JBBATT010000222.1:0-4392 GCA_040398605.1 Chakrabartia sp. | reverse complement strand
CGAGTGCCCTTGCCGCAGGTGTCCGCCAAGGTTGAAGCTGCACCGGCCACAACACCGCAGCTCTAATGCGCGTCGATCTCTTCGACTTTGACCTGCCCCAAGACCTGATCGCCCTGCGCCCCGCCCAACCGCGGGACGCAGCGCGCCTCTTGCTTCTGGAAGGGGACATGACGGATGACCGGTCGGTCCGCGATCTGCCAGACATTCTGAGGCCCGGCGATTGTCTGGTGTTCAACGACACACGCGTCATTCCGGCTCAGTTGGAAGGAAAGCGCGGAGAGGCGCGTATTGGCGCGACCCTTCATAAGCGGGAAGGGCTGCGTGATTGGCGGGCCTTTGTCCGCAATGCAAAACGTCTCAAGGACGGTGACCGGATCGACTTCGGGCTGGATGTGACGGCGCTTGCCGTCAGCCGAGGCCCCGATGGCAGTGTGCTTCTCCACTTTGAGGGTGATGAGCCGGTTGAGGTTCTTCTGGAACGGGCCGGAACCATGCCTCTGCCGCCGTATATCGCGGCGAAACGGGACATCGATGAACGCGATGCCGAAGACTATCAGACGATGTTCGCGGCAGAAAAGGGGGCCGTTGCAGCCCCCACGGCTGCGTTGCACTTTACCCCAGATCTGATGGCACGTCTGGAGGCTGCGGGTGTTTTGCACGAAACCCTGACGCTCCATGTTGGTGCGGGCACATTCTTGCCTATGAAAGTCGATGACACGGACGATCATCAGATGCATGCCGAATGGGGCCGCATTGATGCCGCCTGCGCTGATCGGTTAAACGCCGTCCGTGCAAAGGGCGGGCGTGTTATCGCTGTCGGCACCACGTCGCTGCGCCTCCTCGAAAGCGCGACGGGAGAGGATGGCGTCATTCGTCCGTTTGAGAATGACACCTCCATCTTCATTACGCCGGGATACCGCTTCAAGGCGATTGATGGGCTGATGACCAATTTCCATTTGCCCAAGTCCACCCTGTTCATGCTCGTCAGCGCGATCATGGGGCGAGATCGGATGCAGGCGGCCTACGCCCACGCCATTGCGGGGCGATACCGGTTCTACAGCTATGGCGATTCCAGCCTGCTCTTGCCGGGGTCCTAACGCGAGACGGATGATCGCGGATTGTAAGCTATCCAATCTGTCTGTCCGAGGCTCGCCGTCCTCCTATTCTAAATTTCTCCCAATAAATCAGTAAGTTAACCATGCCAATTAGCCCAAAACCAATCGCATGGTTTTGGGTCTAGGGGCAATGAACACCCATGTTTAGCGCCGGTTTCCGCCGCGACGGTCTGGGAGGTCGAGCTGCGTCAGCCAGTGGAGCGGGATCGGGCCATTATGGTTCAAAAAAGAACTATTTTACAATGGGTTAAACTTGACTCACTCGGGGATACTGCGATGATGACAAAACGTCATTTAATTTTAAAAATCCACCATAAGCAAAATTGGAGCTTAAGAAGATATGTCAAAGAATTTGAAAAACCGTCTGATTATTGCGACCGCCATCGGTATCGCTATGTCGCCCGTTCAGGCTTGGGCAGGTTGCTGCTCGCTCCCGAAAATCAGTGTTCCCAAAATCAATGTTCCCAGTGTTCCCAAAGTCATTACAAACACCGTGAACACTGTGACAAACACTGTTGTCAATACTGCGAACAACGTTGTGAACGACACGACCAATGCCGCAGCCCAAGGTGTTGGCTATGCGAACTTTGCTGCGGCACAGGCGAAGGGCTATGCAGATACGGCCGCTTTGCAGTCGGCAAATACCTTGGCAACTGCCAACAAGTGGGCGAACCTGGCCGCCGCTGATTCGGCCTCGCAAGCAATGGGTTTCACAAACTATGCTGATCGTATTGCCAAAGACAGTGTTGCAGTTGGTCGCGACCAGTATGACGGGCTCCGGAATGACGCTTTGCGCGCCTATACGAACGGGTCCAATCAGGCCAGAAGCGCCTACGAAGATGGGCGTGCGGCTTTAGCGCCGGTGTTGAAGACCGCCAACAGTGTGGCAAATTACCTTACAGGCATCTGCGTTTCGCAGGCAACGAGCAGCTGGGGCAAGATCACCCCTTACGTCAGCAAGGCCCAGTCACTTGACGATAATGGCAAGAAGGCGCTTTATCGCGTTCTTCGCACGCTTGGTCGTGGTAGCACGCCAGACCAGCAGACCATGGCAGATATGAAGGCTGTGGGCGTGGCACTTGGTATGGTGACCGGCAATGGCCTTGCCCTGGTTGGCAATGGCTACCAGTCGAACTTCGGCGTTTCTCTTGGCGCTTCGGGCGGCTGGATTGGCGGCGTGAACAGCTCGGTGAGCTTCTCAATGGACACCTTCCCCACCAACGGGAAGTACAAGATGGCAATCGCAGTCAACTCCGGGGTTCAGGTTGCGGCCGGTACCGGCACTCTCGCACCTGGCGCCTCTATCGGCTTCGGCCTTGGCTGGGGCCCAGGTAGCTCCGTGGATGCATCCGGCGTGACGATGACCGCTGGCGGTGCCGCAGGCGGGATCGACGTGGCCGCTCAGTGGACCATTCCTCCCGTGCTGGCGGAAGCGATGGTGAACGATGCAAAGAGGGGCAGTTTCAGCGTAGACAGTTTGACGTCTGCCCTGACGGGTCAGCTCATCTCTAACATCCAGGCTGTTTGCCAGGCACCGGGCATTTCGGCAGGCGTGAGCCTCCCGACTCCAGGGAACCTCGGCGATGTGACGTTCAGCCCCGGCTACACCAAAGTGGTTTGGACGGGTTCTGTCGACTAATTTGATCCCATCATGCATTGCATGACGGGCTGATGATAAGATGGTGGGAGTGGTTGTGGGCACGGCGCTAGCGGCGTGCACCATCGACCACTCCCATTATCTGTTATGGGCGGTGTCGCCCCGGCCGCCATTTGCGCGCCGATTGCCGGGCGATACCGGTTCTACAACTATGGTGATTTCAGCCTGCTCTTGCCCTCAGCGTCCGAATAGGTTTTGATGCTCTCACCCCGCGCAATGACGGGGAAGGAGAGGGATGTCATGACTGAAGCACCACAGGCCGCTGCGCCACCGTCGCCTATTGCCGGATTGGGCATTGTTGCTATCGTTGTCGCCGCAATTGTCGGCTGGGCCATCCTTGGCAGCGCCATTGTTGATGAACTGTCGTTGTTCGGCGGTTTCCTGATGCTCTGGCATTATGCGAATATGGAACAGCTTGATATCAAACGCCTTCCCGCAGCGTTGCTCGGCGCGGTCGTTGGCCTCGTGCTAGCCTGGCAGGTCGTCTATCTCACGCAGCTCTATGGCAGCACGGGGACGCTCATCGGCTTGCTGGTGATGGTTGTTGGCATTTATCTTCAGGTCATCAACATCCTGCCGTTGCTGTTCAATGCCTCGGCGATGCTGTTCCTGACGGTCGCAGCCGCGCCACTGGTCCAGCTCAAGGTCAATTTCATCAACCTTGGCATTTCGACTGTTGTCGGCGGGCTGTTCTTCGCGGGCTTTATCGAAGCCGTGAAGTGGATCGCCACCAAATTGCTGACGCCGGCGGCAACGACCGCTCAGTAGATCGTATAGCCACCGTCAATCACCAGCGAGTCTCCCGTGTGAAAGCGGGAGGCTTTGCTGGCGAGGTAGACGGCGATCCCGGCAAAGTCGGCGCCGTCGCCCCAGCCGCCCATCGGCACGCGACCGATGACGCGTTCGTTGAACTTGTCATTGGCCTGCATAGGCGCGGTCATGTCGGACCGAATCCAGCCGGGCAGGACGGAGTTGACGGTGATGGCGTGGCGGGCCAACTCGACCGCCATAGCGCGGCACATGGAAACGACGGCGCCCTTGGTTGCGCCATAATGCTCGTTGCGGGCTGCCCCGTGAACAGCGGCAGTTGAGGCGATGCCGACGAGGGACCCTCCACGATCTCCGGATGCGCCGCGTTCGACCATGTGACGGGCCGCTTCGCGCAGGGTCGCAAAGACGCCGTGGACGTTGATCGATTCCAGCTTCTTGAAATCATCGATGCTGATGTCGAACATGTCCCGCTTGGACTGGCCGATGCCGGCATTGGCAATCGCCTGATCGATCCGACCAAATTCAGACAGTATGTTGGCCATGCCCGCTTTGACGGCAGCTTCATCAGCGACATCGACAATCGCCGCGCGCACCGCGCCGCCATTTGCCGAAAGCTGGGCGACAGCGGCCTCGTTTTTCGATGCGTTGGTGCCCCAGATGACGACGCTTGCGCCATGCTTGGCCAGACCTTCGGCCATGCCAAGGCCGATGCCGCCATTGCCGCCGGTCACCAGCGCGACCTTGCCGGTCAGATCGAACAGATTATCCATGACTGCATCTCTCCTATGTTTGCCATCCAAACACACGAGGGGAGCGCCGCTGTCAATTGTCAGGCAGCCATTTCCAATT
>JBBATT010000221.1:0-4438 GCA_040398605.1 Chakrabartia sp. | reverse complement strand
GCGGCGGCGGCATCGCGCCAGCGGGCAAAGATCAGCCGTCCTTCGGCGATGCGAATGTCGGTCGAAAGTTTGCGGTACCGTTCGGCCGCCCGCGCCTGCCGCCGGAGGGTGCCGGCCCTTTGCTCCATGTCGGAGAGGACTTCGTTGAGTCGGTTGAGGTTGGTCTCGGTTGCGCGCAGCTTTTGTTCGGCATCCTTACGGCGGACGTGCAGGCCGGAAATGCCAGCCGCCTCTTCCAACATCGCCCGCCTGTCGACAGGCTTGGCGGCAATGACGGCGCTGATCTTGCCCTGGCTGACAAGGGCGGGGGAATGGGCGCCTGTGGCCGCATCCGCAAAAAGCAGCGCGACGTCCTTTGCACGCACATCCCGACCGTTGATGCGATAGGCAGAGCCCGCCCCCCGCTCAATCCGGCGCACGACTTCCAGTTCGCGGTCGTCATTGCCGGCATCGCGTTCGGCGAGGATCGACACCTCGGCGAAATCGCGCGAGGGGCGGCGCTCGGTTCCGGCGAAGATGACATCATCCATCGCGCCGCCGCGCAGGGACTTTGCGCTGCCTTCGCCCATGACCCAGCGGATCGCCTCAAGCAGGTTGGACTTGCCGCAGCCATTAGGCCCGACAATCCCCGTCAGCCCCGGCTCGATCCGAAGTTCGCTTGGATCGACAAAGCTTTTAAAGCCGGTCAGCTTGAGGCGTTTGATCCGCAATGCGGCGTCCTTAAGCGCCTGCGTCGATCAGCTTGGGCTTCAGCAGTTCCCAGCTCGATGCGTTTTCCTGCATCACGCCATTAATGATGAAGCTCGGCGTACCCTGTATCTTGAATTCCCGGACGCCCTTGTCAGTCAACGCGACGAGCGCGTCGATCGCCTTGGCGTCGGCGAGGCAGGCCTTGGCCTTGTCTTCAGGAATCCCGCGCTGGCGCACGAAATCGACCAGGCCCAGCTTTGCGGCGAGCGCCGATGGTAGTTGTGCGGGCGTCATGGCCTGCAGCGCCTTCTGGTCTTCAGCGGTGAGCGCCTGCGCCTTGCCCAGCCAGTCCTTCTGTGCGGCGAACATCTGTTCAGCAATCGGGAAGAAGGGGCCAGCGCCGCTACAGCGGGCCAGCAGCGCCGCTGGAATATCAATGCCGTTGAGCAGGAAGGTGCGAAACTCGTAGGACACACTTCCCTTGTCAACCATCGCCTTCAACTCGACCGATGATTTCTCGGAAAATTCGGCACAGTGCGAACAGGTGAGCGCGCCATATTCGATGAGCTTTACAGGCGCATTGGGGTTGCCCATCAACATACCGCCGTCGGGCGTGACGGCTGTGGTTTCCGTCCATTTGGTCCCTGATGGTGCCGTCACGGCAGAGGCGCCGCCGGTGGCCCCGCTCTTGTCGGAAGCCTTATCATTGCAGGCGGTGACGAGCAGCAGGGCCGATGTTGCGAGAAGCAGTTTCTTCATATGCATGTCCTTTACCGAAGGCCCAGCGCTGCGCGCAGGGCAGTTTCTATGGCCGCCCATTCCGAACTCTTTGGGCCGGGCGTGTTGTTGATGAGGAAAGTGGGTGTCGAATTGATCTTGCGCACCTCAACCGCGTCCTTGGTCATGGCGATGACGGTCTTGTGCGTCTGGGTGACAGCCAGGCAGGCATTGGCCTGTGCGGGCGTCACACCCTTGGACTGGGCAATGGCCAGAAGCCCGCTTTCCTTGGCGATCATCTGCAATTGCGGGATGAGCTTCATGGCTTGTAGCGCCTCCCCCTTCTTTGCCACCAGCACCTGCGCGTCGGCCATCCAGACAGGCTGCCGGGCCATGATCGCTTCGGTGAGGGGGAAGACGCGCGATGGGCCGCCGCAACGGGCGATCAGGGCTGCTGTGAGATCAAACGGATCGCGCACCAGATTGCGCAGTTCAACCGACACCAGCCCCTTGGCGACATAATCGCGTTTTAACGGGACGGCCGCCTCTTCGGTGAAATGCGCGCAGTGGGAGCAGGTGTAGCTGAGATACTCGACCAGTTTGACCTTAGCCTTGGGATTGCCCATCACAAAGGCTCCGGCGGGCGTCGTTGAGACCATTGCTGCATAGTTTTGTGCAGTGGCCGGAGCGGCTGCGCCCAGCATCAGGGCCAAAGCGAGAAGAAGACGGTGGATCATCTGATTTTTCCAAGAATGGGGATGCCGACCGGCGCGCTGTTGGCAACGCCTTGGGCGAGTGAAGAGAGAACGGCCCGCAATTCCGGGTCCGCGATCTCGCGCAGGGAATCGCCGATTTCGGCTGGCACGGCGCGCAATTCAGCCGCTTTCGGCTTGGCCCTTAGGCGCGCAATGCTGCCCTGCTTCAGGGTGATGCGCGCGACCGCTGCATAGCCGAAAAAGCGGTTCACCCGCTCAATGATCACAGGCTCAACATGCTGCATCATCGGGCCAAAGGCGCGCTCCACGATGAGCGTCAACGTGCCGTCTGATTTCTTGCCCTGCGGGAAGCGGATCGATTCCGGCGCTGAGACCTCGGCATATTTATCGCCTGCAATTTCGGTCCAGCGGCTGACGATGGAGGCCTGGATGAAGCCGAAGCGGCGAAACGCGGCCTGCCCGACACCCGGCACAAGGTCCGCCACACGGCGGGCGGGGCCACCCCGCGGCCGTTCTGCGACGGGCGAACGCTGCTTGTCTTTTGCCATTGATCACCCCATGCCAGAGCCAGCCATGCACGTCGAGACTGCCCCCTTACTTACCAACAAGATTCTGGCGCACTATGACGCGAATGCGCGGGTTTTGCCCTGGCGTAGCCCGCCGGGCGCGCCGCCGCCGGATCCGTACCGCGTCTGGTTGTCAGAAGTGATGCTCCAGCAGACTACTGTTGCGGCCGTAAAAGCCTATTTTGAAAGGTTTACAAAGCGTTGGCCGACTGTTCGTGCGCTCGCCGCAGCGGACGATGCCGACGTCATGGCTGAATGGGCAGGGCTTGGCTATTATGCCCGCGCCCGCAATCTCCTCGCCTGTGCGCGTGTCGTTGCAAACGACCATGCCGGCCAGTTTCCCGACACTGAAGAAGGCCTGCGCCGCTTGCCCGGTATCGGCCCCTATACCGCTGCCGCCATCGCCGCGATTGCGTTCCACAAGCGCGCCGTGGTGGTGGATGGCAATGTGGAGCGGGTCATCACCCGGCTCTATGCAATTGAGACGCCTTTGCCCGCCGCCAAGCCGGACATCGGGGCGCGGATGGACGCGCTGACACCCGATGTCCGTGCCGGAGACTTTGCGCAGGCAATGATGGATTTGGGGGCGACGATCTGCACGCCGCGCAATCCGGCCTGCATCCTGTGCCCAGTGGCGGAGGTGTGCCAAGGCCGGACTGCGGCGGAGCGGTATCCCGTTAAACGCGCCAAGCCTGTAAAGGCGGGACGGTCCGGCGTGGCCTGGTGGATTGAGCGCGACGGTGCGGTGTTGCTGGTCCGCCGACCGGATAAAGGATTGCTCGGCGGGATGCGCGCGCTGCCCGGATGTGACTGGCGTGGTACGGGCGTCGCTCCGGCGTCGCCCACAGATTTGGAAACACTGGGGCAGGTGACCCATGTCTTTACCCATTTCCGCCTGACACTTAATGTCGCCCGGCTGACATCTGCGCCCGATATTGAGGCCTTGGAGGCGTCCACATGGTGGCCGATTGACCGGCTGCATGAAGCGGGACTACCTACGGTTTTCGCTAAGGCTGCAAAACTGGCCATGCGCAGGAGAGACACGTGACCTTGATTCTTAATCGCCGCCATTTCTTGGGGCTTCTGCCCTGTCCGCTGGGCTGGCGGCTTCTCCTGCTTTTGCCAACATGCCGCTCGCGCCGAAGATGGCGCCTTGGTCTCCGGTCACAGCCGCGCTGCAGAGCTTTATTGATAAGAAATATGTGCCCGGCGCCGCCGCTGCAATTGGGCGGGGCACGGCCGATGCTGACTTCCTGTTCACCGGCGCGCTCGCCTTTGACAATCCGGCGGCGGTGACGGCGGACACCTTGTTCCGCTGCTATTCGATGACCAAGCCGATCACCGGCATGGCCGCCATGATGCTGATCGAAGACGGTAAGCTGAAGCTCGACCAGAACATTGCTGACTTCATCCCCGGTTTTGCCAATCCGATGGTGATGATTGATCCCGCAAAGAGCCTTGAGGCGCGCCCGTCGCGTGCGCCCATCACCGTGCGCAACCTGATGACCCACACAGCGGGTCTGGGCTATAGCATCGTCACCAAGGGACCATTGCTGGACGCCTATCTCAAGCTTGGCATCACGCCGGCCTCCGCCTCCCGCAAGCCATTGCCCGGCCAGCCCAATGTGCCGACAGCGCCCAGCCTTGCCGAATTTGCCGACCGGTTGGCGACGCTGCCGCTGATCGCGGATCCGGGCACGAAGTGGAGCTATTCGGTCGGCCTCGATCTGCTGGGTCGCGTCATCGAAC
>JBBATT010000220.1:0-4442 GCA_040398605.1 Chakrabartia sp. | reverse complement strand
ACTATCTGCGCGTCGGCATCAAGCACATGGATTGAGCGGTGGCGCTCGACATCCTTTATTTTGCGTGGGTTCGTGAACGCGTCGGCGTCGCTGGGGAGCGAATCGACCTTCCGGCGGGGATCGCAACGCCGCTCGATCTCGCATATTGGCTCGCCGCGCGCGGTGGCGGCTATGCGGAGGCCTTTGCGGACCCCGCACGTTTGCGCTGTGCGGTCGATCAGGACATCGTGCCGCTGACAGCGGATCTCGCCAATGCCGCCGAAATCGCATTTTTCCCGCCTGTGACCGGCGGATGATCTGCGTTCGCGTCCAGCCTGAAGACTTTGACGGCGGTGCTGAACTGGCGGCGCTGGAAGGCAAAGGTGGCGGAGCGGTTGCGTCCTTCACCGGTAACGTCCGGGCAGATGATGGCGTCGAGGCCATGACATTGGAACATTATCCGGGGATGACGGAAAAGGCGCTCACAATGCTTGCTGAGCAGGCGACAGCGCGTTGGCCGCTCTGCGGTGTGACCGTGCTTCACCGTGTCGGCACGTTGCGGGCGGGCGATCGCATTGTTTTTGTAGGAACAGCCAGTGACCATCGCGCGGCCGCGCTGGAGGCATGCGCGTTCCTGATCGACCGGTTGAAGACGGATGCTCCCTTCTGGAAGAAGGAGCACCGGCGAGACGGGGATAGCTGGGTAGAGGCGCGGGCCACAGACGACGCGGCAGCCAGAAGCTGGGATTGAAACGTAAGGCGCTTTAAAAACTGGCCCGGCGGCGAGACCAGTTACCGCCGGACCAGCTGGTGCGACCCAAGGCCCCCTGGTCCCTATATAGGTGGGGACGCCGATGGGATTTACGAGCTTTTATCGTCAGCCCGATGCGCTGGCGCGCTCATTCGCAGTCCGCAGCACATTGGCCAGCATCTGGAATTCTTTTCCGCGCGGACTGGCTTTGCGCCAGACGAGCGCGATGGTGCGCGTTGGGTGCGCGGCTTCAAGCGGACGGGCGACGACGTCGGTCCCGTTTAGGATGCCCGCATCAATCGCCATTTGCGGCAGGATCGTCAGCCCCAACCCATTGTCGACCATCTGCACCAGCGTGTGCAGCGAGGTGCCGAGCATCCGAGCTTCGGCGCGCAGTTCGGGGCGACTACAGGCGGAAAGCGCATGGTCCTTCAGGCAGTGCCCGTCCTCCAGCAGGAGAAGGCGTTGTTCGTCAATCTGCTCCGGCCGGATGCTCGCCGGCGGGTTGTCGCCCGCTGGGTAGGCGATGTGCAGGCGGTCTTCAAAGAGGACTTCACTCTCCACATCGCCACAGCCAAACGGCAAGGCCAATAGGACGCAATCGAGATGTCCCCGGTTCAAGGACTCGCAGGCGGCAGCGCTTGTTTCCTCCCGCAGGAAGAGCTTGAGGTCAGGCCAGTCCTGTCGGACGGGGCGGAGCAGGCGCGGAAGAAGAAAGGGCGCAATAGTCGGGATGACGCCGAGGCGTAGTTCCCCGGACAGCGGCTTGCCTTCCGCTTTGACAAGATCGCCCAGTTCCTCCGCCTCGCGCATCACGCGGCGGGCCTTGTCAACGACCCGCAGCCCGAGCGAGGTAAAGCGCACGACTCGTCGGGTCCGCTCCACCAGCGTGACGCCAATCAGCGACTCAAGCTCCCGCAAACCCGCAGACAGCGTTGATTGCGTGACGAAGCACGCTTCGGCCGCTTTGCCAAAATGGCCGTGGTCATGCAGCGCGACCAGATATTGCAGCTGTTTCAGGGTTGGCAGGAATACGCTCATTTTATCGCCTTAATCTATCACTGAAGATAATTTAAGTGATTGAGGCGATCATTCAAGCGCTATGGAAGCATGCAAAATGTGCAACTTCTGCGCTTTACGGATGCAGGGTCTGGAATTGGCGGGCCTTGCGGCCTAAGGAACGTCAAACAAAAGGAAGGGCGCACGGGTGTTTGACGGCATCATTGCATATTTGGATTCGATCAAAGCGCGTGATCCGGCGCCGCGGTCCCGCTGGGAAATCCTCACCTATCCGGGCGTCTGGGCGTTGGCGATGCACCGCGCCGCGCATTGGCTGTTTGAAGCCGACATGTTCTTCCTCGCACGTCTTGTGAACCATCTTTCGAGGTTCCTAACCGCGATCGATATCCACCCCGGCGCCAAGATTGGACGCTTTTTCTTTATCGATCACGGCTTTGTCGTGATCGGCGAGACGGCGGAGATTGGCGACAACGTCACCATCTATCAGGGTGCAACGCTCGGTGGCACCAATCCGACAAGCGGGCAGGGCGGCAAACGCCACCCGACGATTGAGGATGATGCGATCATCAGCCTTGGGGCCGCCGTTCTTGGCCCGATCACCGTTGGCAAGCGTGCGCGGATTGCGGCCAATGCCGTTGTGACCAAGGACGTGCCCGAAGGTGCGACCATGGTGGGCATTCCCGCACGACCACTGCTGGTGGATGCGACGGATTATCAGAAGCCCTTCATGCCCTATGGCACGCCCTGCAATGAGCGCTTCGATCCCGCGACGCAGCAGCTGGAAATCCTCAGATGCGAAGTTGAGCAGCTGCAAAAGCGCATTGCCGAACTCGTTGAGACGAAGCAGGCGAAAGCGCCTAGGAAGAGTGCCTGATGGGCATCGTTGCGCCGTTTCCTCTAAAGAGCGGCCAAGTTGCTTTCGAACGGTCTGAACTCACCCGCATTTTAGATCTTTATGGGCGTATGGTCGCCGCGGGGCATTGGAAAGATTATGCCATGGACATGGGCCGAGATGCGGCGGTGTTCAGCGCATTTCGCCGCGCGACCGAACGGCCAGAATTCCGCATCGAAAAGCGCCCCGCCTTACGCAATCGGCAAGGGCAGTGGGCGCTGGTCGGCGAACAGGGTGTCGTCCTCCGGCGCGGGCATGAGCTTGGGCCCGTGCTCGCGCCGGTCGAACGGCGTCTTATGAAGCTGGTTGCGGAATAACCGGCTGTATTGTGAATGCAATACAGCCGGTGTTTGGAGCCCGGTAAGGCTTAGTTGCCCTGAAGGCGCTGGATGGCCGCCATGGACTGTTCAGCGCCCGATTGCGGCACAGTTTCACCCGTGCGGTCGATGATTTCGGCCCAGCGTGCGGCAACTGCTTCCGGCGTGCGTTCACCAGCGGGAAGCGCAACGCCGCGCGTCATCGTGACGTTGGCTGCGTGGACGAATCCACCACCGGCACCGATGATGGCGTTGGTCGGCGCGTCTTCGGACACGAGGAAGAGGGCAGCTGGCACAACATTGACCGGATCAAACGCCTTAAAGGCTTCTTCCGGCATGATGTCTTCGGTCATGCGCGTGCCGGCCAGCGGCGCGAGCGAGTTGACCTTGATATTGTTCTTAGCACCTTCGAGGTAGAGCGACTTGGTGAACCCGGCGAGGCCAAGCTTGGCCGCGCCATAGTTGGTCTGGCCGAAATTGCCGTAAAGGCCTGTCGACGACGCGGTCATCAGGATGCGGCCGTAATTCTGCTCCCGCATCGTTTCCCACACCGCTTTGGTGGCATAGGCCGATCCGAGCAAATGGACCTTCACGACGAGGTCGAAATCCGCCATTTCCATCTTGGTGAAGCTCTTATCCCGCAGGATGCCGGCATTGTTGATGAGGATGTGGACGCCGCCCCAGGCTTCCTTGGCCTTGGCGACCATTTCCTGCATCTGATCAAATTCGGTCACGCTGCCGCCGTTCGACATGGCGTCGCCACCGGCGGCCTTGATTTCTTCGACAACCTTGAGTGCGGCGTCCGAATGGCCTGTGCCATCGCGCGAACCGCCCAGATCGTTGACGACAACCTTTGCCCCGCGACGGGCGAGTTCAAGCGCATACTCACGGCCAAGTCCGCCGCCGGCACCGGTGACGATGGCAACCTTGCCGGAAAAATCGATGGTCATTTCCCTGCTCCTTAAATGAAGATGGCCGCTGCTTAGCGCGCGCTACAGTCTTGGCAAGCGGCGGATGGCAGACGCTACGGCAGGCATATGACGAACACGGGACGCAAAAGAGCGTTAACGCGTCCGCTTTAGTTGGACTTTTACCGATTCGGAGCAATATGCTCGCCAAAGTAACGCGTATCCGGGTGATCCCATGACTGAGCAGAAGACCGAAAAAGGACAGCCTGATCTGTCACGCCGCCGCGCGCTGCAACTGGGTGCCATTGGTGCTGCTACCGTTGTATCGATCCGCCCCGCGCTCGCGCAAACGGCTGGGTCCATCCTCAACTGCGAAATTCCCGTCCCCGGCCCACAGGGCGCCGGGCAGAGCATCGCGGCGGATGGCCGCCTTGTGCCAACTGGAACGGCGGGGTCGTTCCCCGGTTCCTATCGGCCGTTCAAAGGTGAAGATGTGAAGCGGGCGCTGCGTGGCGGCACATTGCCGGGCACGAGCTATGATCAGTCGCAGGCCTATGTGAAGTATATTCGCCGCC
>JBBATT010000219.1:0-4448 GCA_040398605.1 Chakrabartia sp. | reverse complement strand
TGGAGCATGAACAGCGGCACAAAGTCCACCTCATTCAGAACCTTGTTCAGATAGTAAAGCTCCTCAGCGGTGTATTGCGGCCAGGCAAAAGCTTCCGCGGCCCACTCAACGAAATAGCGCTTCAACGCCTTGGAAGGGGTAAGCCCAATCGGGCCGTTGGTTTCGATATACTCCAGCGTTAGCAATGCCCCCTTGAGAAGGTGCGAGCACTCGAATGCAGGCTCGGTGTCGTCCAAAGGCAGAAGCTCAATCATGCCCTTTCTTGCCCCATTCAGGGCCCGACACCAATAGTTCGCCCACGGCTAATGCCACGCTCGCGCAGGCAATATCGAGACAGGCACGGAATGAACGATACCAATATTAGAAATTTGATTGCGCCGCAGGAAAACCAAAGGTTCCGATGTGAGAGAACTTCGGATTGGGGTCCCGCATCCTCCGCCACACAGTCCAGCGAACTGGTCTCCACACAATCTAGCCGCCCAGAACCTCAAGGTTTCTGGGCGGTATCTGGTTTCCATCCGGAGTATTTTGGCGTGAAATCCGTCCGATTTTGCGACGAAATCGGGCGTTTTGACCGCGAGTCTCCAGCGTGCAGCAAACGACTCCGGTTTCCCTGTTAAACAGGTAATAACAGGGAAATAAGTTGGGGCAGCGGCCGGCGTCGCCGATCAGGCCGCGGAGATCCGCCGTTTACGGCTGTAGGCCGGGCGATCCGCCGAAATTAACAGGGAATTTGGGTCGCCAGAACACGGAAATCATCAACCAGCAAAGCCAAGCATCGTGCGCTGTGCTGCCCAGTCAATCGGGAGCTTGCAGGCGAGCAGACGCTTGATGGTCAAGCCTGCCGGCTGATGCCCATCCAATATGGCTTGCTGGATGTCGGGCGCGAGGAAGGCGAGATGACCAAGCAGGCGGATATAGGAATCCGGATGGACCTGCGCCGAGGCAAGATCGGCCGGCGCGGTAAGGGGCGAAGCATTGAGTTTGAGCTGCCACGCATGGGCGGCCTTGAGGGCCTTGACCAACTTGGCGTCCAAACGCGCCGCCTTCAACGGATGCTGTCCGCCGCCCCCGACAATCCATGTCCGTTCACCTCTAAATATCGCGCGACCTGAGACACTTATCCTGATTTGATGACTATCTTGCTCAAGGTGCGCTGTAGCCCAACCAAGGCTTCGCGCCATGATGTGGTCGATCAGTAAACCGCGACCGGCGTCGATGATCAGGTCCACAGATTGCGCCTTGAGTTCAACGCGGGCCAAGTGGGACTTCAATGAGGCCCAATCCACCGCGTCGTCAGCGCCAAGCACCTTGCTAAGTGCGTCGATCACTACCCCTTCAATTTGAGCTGCGGCCACGCGGCGGATATGATCTGACGAATGGTCGTTCTCCTTGCCGCATTGCAGCGGGGAAGAGACATAATAGCGATATGCGCGTTTCAGCTTTCCATAGGAGATGGTCGGGCTCATCGGCGCGCCGCTTTCGTCATAAAGCAAACCTTTGAGCAACGACGTGCCGGGGCCTGTCGGCCCCTGTTTGCGGCGCTGGGCGTTGCCTGCCAGCATATTCTGGACATCCTCAAACAGGTCCTGATCGATGATGGCTTCATGGAGGCCGGGATAGGTTTTGCCCTTGTGGGGTATCAGCCCGCGATAAAGGGGACTTTTGAGAAGATGGAACAGCGCGCCGCGGCTGAAGACCTGCCCGCCTATTGGTTGACCCGAACGGGTAATCCGCGCTTTGGAGCGGGTGCCTTCGGCTTCCAGCTCATCACACAGCGCATGAACGGAACCCAGAGCGAGATAGCGGGTGTAGATGTGCCGGACGGTCTCAGCCTCTTTTTGGTTGATGGTCAGGCTTCTTGGGGCGCCTTCGGCAGGCGGGTCATAACCCAGCGGGACAACACCTCCCATCCACATACCCTTGGCTTTGGAGGCCGCGATCTTGTCGCGGATCCGCTCGCCGGTCACTTCGCGTTCAAACTGGGCGAATGACAACAGCACGTTGAGCGTCAGACGTCCCATGCTGCTGGTCGTGTTAAACGCCTGCGTTACCGACACGAACGATGCACCCTTCCCGTCCAGCAGTTCGACAATCTTTGAAAAGTCGGTGAGTGACCGGGTTAAACGGTCAACCTTATAGACCACCACCACATCCACCCGTCCGGCATCAATGTCGGCAAGCAAGCGCTTCAGCGCAGGCCGCTCAAGCGTTCCGCCAGAAAACCCGCCATCATCATACTCTGCGGTAAGCGGCACCCACCCTTCAGCCTTCTGGCTGGCAACATAGGCGAGGCACGCTTCACGCTGCGCTGTCAGCGAGTTAAAGTCCTGCTCAAGCCCGTCTTCATGGCTCTTGCGCGTATAAACCGCGCACCGGATGCGGGGTTTGGTCGTCATGCGGCCACCTTCGCGTCGCGCAGCCCAAAGAAGCGGGGTCCGTTCCAGCGTGTGCCGGTAATGGTCCGCGCGATCTCGGAGAGGCTGCGATAACGCCGCCCCTCAAAGAGCGGGCCTTGGTGGTCGACCAGAACCTCATAGCGCCGTCCCTGCCATTCTTTGACGATGCGGGTGCCAGCATGAAGATCGGTCGGCGCGACATTGCCCTTTTGAACGAGCCTACGGCGCAAGGCGCCGTCAAAGCCTCCATGAAAGTCCGCCTGAATGTGCCAGGCCAAAAGTCGGCGGAGAAGGTCTGCCGAGCGCAGCGGCGGCGGTGGGCCGAACCGCTTTTCCCAAAGCTTGCGCAAGTCCGGAAGGCCAAGGTCTTCAAGGTTTTCGACCTCTTGCTCGATCATCAATGCCGTCATCTGTGTCTCGTCTCAAAGTGCAGTCCGTTGCACTGACACGAGCCCGAAAACCGGGCTGACACCCAGTCAGTTCACTCGAATGCGGCCTGAAGTCCAGTCCAAAAAGTCATTCGAGATCAGATTTTTGGAGAGACCTGTTCCAGATCTGAATTCGTTCGAACGCATGGTCTTGCATGGCTTCTGTAAAGAGGCTGATGCACTCCTGAAGCCGCACCCGATATTCACCGGCAGACCTGATTTTCGAACTGTCCAAATCGCAGAACAATGTTTCGATGGGCTTGCCCACCCTAGAGGCTATGAGCCTGTCATTCTCGTCCAGTTCAAAGAGCCCCGAGTGACGGGCTGTTGCCTGATTGTCGATCGCAACGAGATAGGTGTCCATGATGCTTTGCTTGAGAGCCAGGTCTTTAGCTGCCTTGTCGGGATCCTCCTCGGGTATCGCAGATTTTGGACCTTTACGGCGCTCAAGTCCCATGATCATTTTTTGAGTTTCGATACTGCCCGAAACTGCCTGATTGATGATCTTTTTCGCGATCACCTCGTTGGTTTGCATTTTTGTTTTTTTGCCGTTCTGGCCGCTAACGAGCAGGTCTTCGCCAAGAAGTTCTGCTATTGCCTTTTGAACAGAGGCGTCCTTCCTTGGGCGGCCTTTATCATTTGGCGAAGGACCACCTGGCTTGAACTGGTGTTCAATGGGCGGCTTCCCATATCCGACAGTATAGTGAGCTTTTTGGGGCGATTTTGGCTTCTTGCTCATACGGTAGACTTCTGCCGCTGCCGCCGCTGGCTGAGGGTCTCACCTGTTAACTCGAGCACCGGCTCCTGTCCGGTCAATGCAGCCCAGCGGTCCAGCGCGACCTCGACATAATGGGGATCAAGCTCCAGCCCGTAACAAACCCGCTCAGTCCGCTCAGCCGCAATCAATGTTGTTCCAGACCCCATAAAAGTATCGAGCACGATGTCTCCGGGCTTGGTCACATCCTGAATGGCGTCTGCCACCATCGCCACCGGTTTGACCGTCGGGTGCAGAGCGAGATCATGTTTGCGGGTGCCGCTAAAGCCGTTGACCGAAGGATATTCCCAGATGTTGGTGCGGTAGCGACCATGCTTGCCGAGTTGCACATTGTTGCGATGCTGGGTCTCGCCTACCCGGCACACAAAGATGAGCTCGTGCTGGGAGCGGTACAACTTCCCAAGCCCTGCGTTGTTTTTTGACCAGACGCAGATGTTGAGGCGCAGCGCATAAACATCATCTGCGGCCGAAACCAGTTCGCCTGCGTGATGGTGATCCATGCAGATAAAATGGATTGCGCCTTGGCGTGACACAGAGGCGCAGCGGCTAAGGCAATCTGCCAAGAATGCCTGAAACTCCGCCTTGCTCATTTCGCCGGATGCAACCTCAAACTCACGGTGCCGGAACTGGCCGCGTCCGGTCGCATAGCCGTCGATCGGCACATTATAGGGGGGATCCAGAAAGGCGGCATCGGCCTGAGCCCCTGCCATCAGTGCGTCGAGCGCGTCCTGCTGCCGGATATCGCCACAACCGAGCCGGTGCTTGCCAAGCAGCCAGATATCGCCGGGTTGCGTGACAGCGTCCTCAACCGTTGGCGGAAACACGTCTTCTGCGGGGTCCTCTTGT
>JBBATT010000218.1:0-4544 GCA_040398605.1 Chakrabartia sp. | reverse complement strand
AATTTGCCGACTCCATTGCGCCTCTCTTTGCCCAGGCTTGGGACAAACTCAATATTCAATACGACGACTTCATTCGCACCACTGAACCCCGCCACAAGCGTGGCGTCGCCAAGCTTTTGCAAGCCTGCTACGACGCCGGCGGCAAAACGCCCGGCGGCTCGTAAACCGGCTCCGCCATAAGCACCTCCCGCCAAGGCGCCAACAGCCAAAGCCACTGTGGCAAAGGCGACTACGGCAAAGGCAAGTGCGGCCAAGGCTGCAAAGCCTACGACAAAGCCGGTTGCAGCACTGCAGGGCGAGGCCCAGAACATGTTCGGCAAGGTGAAGAGCGGCGCACGCGATGCGGCTGCCTCCGGCAAGGACAAGGCAACTTCAGCCCTTTCAGAAGTTTCCGCGATGGTCGGCAATGTCGCGGGTGCCTTGGACGATAAGGTCGGCCCACAATATGGCGACTACGCCCGCAAGGCGGCCGATGCCGTTTCCGGCCTTGCTGACTCATTGAAGTCGAAGGATATTGATGATCTTCTGGCAGATGCGCGGACCTTTGTCCGAAAGCGCCCGGCTGTTGCGATCGGCGCTGCGGCTGCTCTTGGCTTTGTACTGACCCGCATCGTCCGCGCTGGCGACAATAAAGACGCCTGATCACATCACGATGGACGCCGAACCACCCCCGACCGACGTTGACGGCCCAAGCGTGCGGGACCTCATAGGTCAGCTCGTTGCCGACACGAAGGACTATGCCCGCGCGGAGATGGACTATCTTCGCGCGGAACTGGGCGACAGGACGTCGCATCTCGGTCCGGCCGTCGGGTTGATGGCTGTTGCTGTCGTGCTGCTATTTGCCGTGATTATCGCTGTCGTTGTCGGCCTCATGATCTGGATTGGGCAGGCCATCGGCATGGGGTGGTCTATTCTGATCGTGTCGGCAGGCTTTGGCCTGCTGGCCTATGTCTTGGTCCGCTTGGGCCTTCGGCACCTCAATCAGGTGACCCGACCTTGGGAAAAGCCATGACAAAGCGGGATGACGCATTGGCCAAATTGCGCGACGCCAAGGCTCGCTTTGATGGTAGCCTTTCCCTTGCGCGCCGCAACCTGACGCCTGCAAAGCTCGGCAAGCGCGCGGCAACCAAAACCAAGCGCGGCGTCACAGGCGCTGTTCAGGCCCAGCCTGTCGCAACTGTCGCCATCGGCTTAGGCCTTCTGGCCTTCTTGTTTCGCAAACCCCTTGCCGGCCTCGTCCGGCGCATCAGAAAGGAACCGCGCCATGACTGACAATCTCCGTTCCAAGGCAAGCGCCCGTTACAATGACGTGCGCGGCAAGGCAGAAGAGACACTCGCGACCGGCAGAACAAAGGCCCATGACGCCCTCGAAGCTGGCAAGGCCCGCGCCAAAGAGACTGCCGCCGTAACACGCGAGAAAGCCAAGGTCGCGGCCCAGACGACATCTCAGCAATTCGACAACAACCCGCTGGCTGCCGTTGCGGGTGGACTGGCGATCGGTGCCATCATTGCAGCCGCCCTGCCCCGCACCGAACGCGAAACACGGATCGCAGGCCCTGTTGGCCGTAGCGTCAGAAAAACAGCGAAGGCAGCTGCGAAAGTTGCTGGTGACGTTGCCAAGGCGGAACTCTTTGCGCTAGGGCTGACATCGGATGCCGCACGCCAAACGGCCCGCGAGCTCGCCGGAAAAATCGGGAAGGCTGCAACGACAGCCGGTACAGCCGCAGCCAAGACAATACGCAAAGGAAAAGAATGAGCGATAGCAAACTGCATCTGGTGTTCGGCGGCCGCGTCAAGGACCCCCGCACACTCGATTTCGCCGACTTGAAGTCAATGGACGTGGTCGGGTTCTTCGCAGATTATAAGAGCGCAGAAGAAGCCTGGCGCAATGCCGCACAGCGCACTGTTGACGATGCTGAAATGAAATATGTCGTCGTCCACATGCACCGGTTGCTTCAACCCGACGTTCTAGCGCCGGCCAAAGGCAACTAAGCCTCGGCCTCAACGAGTTTCTGGAGGGCGGCCCCGTTAAGCGGGCCGGCCCTCAGAAATCCCTGAAAGTGGCTGCACCCGGCACGGGCGAGAAGGCCAAGCTGGCCTTCGCTTTCAACGCCCTCTGCAATAACTGACAGGCCTAGAGAATGGGCCATGTCGATGGCGCCGCGCACCACAACGCTGTCACGTTCTGTTCCCGTAATTTCCGCCGATAAACCATGATCCAGCTTCAGATAGTCGGCCGGGAGCGCCTTGAGATAGGCAAGGCTGGAATAGCCCGTGCCAAAGTCGTCAATGGCGACGCGACACCCCGCCGAGCGGAACTTGGCAAGGACCTTGGCCGAAGCATCAAGATCTTCCATCAGGCCCGTCTCTGTGACTTCCACCGTCAACCGCGCCCTTGCAAAGCCGCACAATCCCACCAGCGCCAGAAAACGCTCAGCAAAGCCCGGATGCTTGATGTCGCGTGCTGTGACATTGACCGACAAGCGCAGACGCGAAAGTGATTTCGGCCACGCGGCTGCAAGCTCCAGAGCGCGGCGCTGAATATGGGCAGATAGCTCCACAAGATAATCAGACTGCTCAGCCACGGTGAACAGCGTCTTTGCGCCGATCAGGCCATATTTTGGATGCTGCCAGCGCGCCAAGGCCTCCACGCCTTCAATACGTCCACTCGCAATGGCAAATTGCGGCTGAAACAGGATTTCAATCTCGCCTTTGGCCAGAGCGTTACGTAAATCCGCCTGAAGCGCCGATATGCGCCCCGCAACCTTGGTGTCGCCCGCCGTTACAAGACGGATTGGCCCAGTATCTTCCCTACGCGCATCGGCCACCGCCTTCGCTGCACGACGGACGATCGACCCGCGATCTTTCGCGCCCGCCTCGGCCACAGCAATCCCGATGTGACACCCGAGCCGGACCGCTTTTCCATCAGCCGCCACAGGTTGGCCAATACGCTCGACAATCGCTTCGGCTAGAAGGAGAAGCCGGTCGGGCAAGATATCCCCCGCCAATGCAACGCCGAATTCCGCACCTGCCATTCGGGCGGTGATGCAATGGAGCCCTGATTCGGCGGCCAGCGGCTCAAGCCGGTGCCCGATGGCACGCAGCACGGCATCTGCGGCATTGGCGCCTAAAGCCTCATTGATCGCATCAAAGCGTGAGATATTCACAATAAGGAGCCAAACTGTCGCTGCCTGCCCGTTGCGTTCCAGCCAGCGGCGAAGTTCCGCGCTATCGGCTAGACCTGTTAGCGAGTCTGCGTCCGCGGGCGGCAAAATGACCGAGGTTGCCATGGCGCGCGCCGCATAGCGTTTTGCCGAGATGAGCACGGCCTGCAATTCCGCAGGACTATAGGGCTCTGACAAAAGATGTGTCGCGCCGGCATTCACCAAATCCAGCGCACGATCGGACCCCGCAGGATAAATGGCCACAATCGCAACGCCATTGCGGCCGAGCTTTGGGGCGATGGAGGCAACAGACGCGCTGGCGTTCGGATCAACGCATCCGTCGACCAGCAGCACGTCAGTGCCCGACCCGATGATGCGGCCTTGCAGGCCCGCAAATCGCCGCGAAGCGGACGCACGCCAGCCCAGCCCTGTGACGGCAGCCAGGATCTCATCACGGCGCGATTGCGAATACACCATGACCGGTGCCGCTGCGCCTTTTTGGACATCTGAAGGAAGAGAATGCTTCACAAGAACGCCTTAGCGCCAAGGCCTTGGGAATTTCCTAATTTGAACAGGACTTGTCCCCTGCCCCTCTCCGCACTAGCACCGCCACCATGGGATGCGGAACAAACACAGCGCTGGAAGACCGTTATGGGCGGCAAATCAGCTATGTACGCCTGTCTTTGACAGACAGGTGCGACATGCGCTGCCGTTATTGCATGGCAGAGCAGATGGAATTCCTGCCCCGCAGCGAGATCCTTTCGCTCGAAGAAATCGCCCGTTTGGCCGAAGCCTTCGTGGCGCGTGGGGTGCGTCGCATCCGTCTGACCGGTGGAGAGCCACTCGTCCGGCGCGGCGCGACTGAACTGGCGCGGCAGATCGGCCGGCTCATCGGTCACGGCTTGGACGAACTGACGATCACCACAAACGGTGCCAGCCTTGCAAAGCATGCCGATGACCTTTGGGATGCAGGCATTCGCCGGATCAATGTCAGCCTCGACACCCGTGATGCTGCCCGGTTTACGCAGATCACAAGGCTCGGCCGACTGGACAATGTTCTAGAGGGCCTTGAAGCCGCTCGAGCACGCGGTTTTTCTATCAAAATCAACATGGTAGCCCTGAAATCTATCAACGATGATGAATTTAGCGACATGCTCGCTTGGTGCATTTCACAGGGCTTTGATCTGTCGTTCATCGAGACCATGCCGCTCGGCCATATCGACGAAGACCGCACCGACCGCTTTTATCCGCTGACAACGGTTCGCGAAACGCTGGAACAATCGTTCAACCTCCTGCCATCCACGCATCACAGCGGCGGGCCAGCCCGCTATATGGCAGTTGAGGGCACGGAGACACGGGTGGGCTTCATTTCCCCCCTCA
>JBBATT010000217.1:0-4705 GCA_040398605.1 Chakrabartia sp. | reverse complement strand
GGAAGTCTTTGGCACGCAAATCGGCATCGGCATCTGCTGGGACCAATGGTATCCGGAAACCGCCCGCGCCATGATGCTGATGGGCGCGGACATTCTTTTCTTTCCCACCGCCATTGGCGACGAACCGGAGGCCGAAGACCTCGATACGTCCCGCCTGTGGCGCCGCGCGATGATCGGCCACAGCGTGTCCAACGTCGTCCCCGTTATCGCCGCGAACCGGATCGGCGTGGAAGGCGAGATGAGCTTTTACGGCCACAGCTTCATCACCGATGAGCGGGGTGATTTCGTTGCCGAGTTTGGCGACGGGGTCGAAGGCGTGCTCAACGCGGTGTTCGATCTGGAGAAGATCAGGAAGCATCGCGCGACGTTCGGCTTTTTCCGGGATCGCCGCCCGCAGCTGTACGGGCGGCTGGTCGAGGATATCTAAGTCGACGCAAACGGAGCAGGTTCATTGTAGCCGAGGCGACGGAGACAAGTTGGCCTTTCCACCCGCGTCGCCCCGTGCTTGACACGGGGCTGGGCTAACGTCCCTCCGGTTCCCGCCCCCTATTTGCCGGATAATGCTGTTCCCGCAAACCCGGCCGTTCTGTCACGACACTGAATGGCATGGGCAAGTATAGCCAAGCCCCGTGTCAAGCACGGGGCGACGGAGAGGTCAGGACCCCACCGCCAGCGCAAACACCTCGTCAAACATATCCTCGGTGATCCGCCCGGTATTCTGGTTGTACCGGGACGTGTGATAGCTGTCGATCAACGTCCGACCATCAAGCAGATTGTGGACCGCCCCATGTGCGAAGCGGCGCTTGGGGAGCTTTTCACCGCAGGCCTTGACGGCCGACTGATGTGCGACCTGGCCGAGCGCGATGATCGTTGTCAGCTTGGGCAGGGCATCCAGCGCGTCCTTTAGGAAGGGGCGGCAGTTGCGCATCTCTTCCGGCGTCGGTTTGTTTTCGGGCGGCAGGCATTTGACGGCGTTGAGGATCATGACCCCCTTCAGGCGGGCGCCGTCATTTTTGAACCCGCCAAACAGATGGCGTGGTTCCGGCACGTCGTCATGGTCGATCAGCTCTGCCTTGGCGAGGGCTGCAAACAGCATCTGGCCGGACGGATCGCCGGTGAAGGGGCGGCCGGTGCGGTTCGCCCCATGTTTGCCGGGGGCGAGGCCCACAATGGCGAGCCAGGCGTCAGGATCGCCAAAGGCCGGAACAGGCGCATTCCAGAAATTGGGGAATTCCGAACGACAGGCGTGGCGTGCATCGACAAGGCGCGGGCACAAAGCGCAATCGAGCGCGGGTTCGACGTCGGGCAGGGGGCTTAAGATGGTCATCGCGGCCCTATCCGGCTTGTGCACAGCAAAGTCGAGCGGATAAGGGGAGGCGTGCCGACGCTTTACGCCATCGCTTTGGGATCAAACCAGCCGCATGTGCGGCACGGCGCACCGCGTGATGTTTTGTCTGCGGCGCTCATGGCGTTGGATGAAGCTCCGTTGAAGCTCCTTGCGGCGTCGCCCATCGTCACCTCGCGCCCCATTGGGCCGTCGATCCGCAGCTATGCCAATGGGGCGGCGATCATTGAGACTGATCTTGATCCCCGCGATCTGCTGGACCATCTGAAATCCATCGAGCATCGTTTCGGGCGGAAGGTTGGCGGGCAGCGTTGGCGCGCGCGCGTGCTTGATCTGGATATCTTGCTGTGGCTGAACGGGGCGTTCGTGGATGACCTTTTGTGCATCCCGCACCGTGAGATGCGAACGCGGCCCTTTGTTCTTGGCCCTTTGGCGTCAATTGCGCCTGACTGGCGCGAACCTTTGACCGGATTATCGGTGCGTCACTTGAAAGCGCGCCTTGACCGCAAAGCCCCCGCCGCATAGGGACGCCCCCAAGGTCGGGCCGTTAGCTCAGTCGGTAGAGCAACTGACTTTTAATCAGTAGGTCGCTGGTTCGAATCCAGCACGGCTCACCACCTCTTCCGCCTTCATGTCCAGCGCGGCCATTGTCGCCTGTTTTGCGGCGTCAAAACGCGCCATCATCATCCGCGCGTCTTCACTCAGACGGTATTTCCGGACCCGCCCGTCGCTCTCACACTCAAAGCGTTCCAAAATCCCAAGGGCGGTCAGCCGCTTCAGATCCTGATTATGCCCTGAGATCGACCTTTGGGTCAGATACATCAGCTCAAGCGAAGGCATTTCGCCTTTGGCGTATAGCAGAAAGATAATCCGAAACTCATTGTGGATGGCTTTCACTTTGAGTTTAGTCTCAATTTGGCTTATAAATTCGAAAATATCATCCATATTGGCTCCTTTGGCTGCCATTTTTTATGGTTAATACTTTTCGAATAGAAATATCTTAGTTATTTTCAATAGTTTCTTCTGCTATTTTTCTCAGAAGTATCAAGCGTTGTGGTGGAGCCTGTATCTGCGACCAGTTATTATTACTGGGAGACCCCACCGTGAAAATGAATTCTATCTCGACGCTCGCGCTCGCAGTGTCGCTCGCTGCGGCCCCGGCCGCCGTTCAGGCCGTAGTTGCTCCTCGTGGGGCGTTGAATGGCACTTATGCGACGCTCGGCGCTGATATCACCGGGCAGCAGGCAACCGTGATTGCTTCCGACGCGGCTGCTCAACAGGCGGCGGCTGATGCGCAGACCGACCTTGACTTGAGTATCGCAGCTATCGAGCAACTCCAGCTGGACCAGCAATTTGAGGCCGAGGCAATTGCTTTTGAGATCGCAGCGCAAGATGCTGACAACGCGGCGCAGTCGGCAGCGTTCGGTGCAAACGCTGCATTCATTGATGCGCAGGCCGATCTCACGGCTGCAAACACGGCGCTGACGTCGGCTCAGACTGACGAAGCGAATGCTCAGGCTGCTGTCACGACGGCGCAGACGGGCCTTGCTACAGCAGTTGCCACAGGCACAGCGCAAGACATCGCGACCGCGCAAGCTGCCCTTACCGCTGCACAGGCCGCTTTGGCGACCAGCACTGATGCTGTTGCAGCTGCAACCTCCGCCGTGAGCGACCGCACGAACGACGTCATCGCGCAGGGCATTGCTGCAAATGACGCCGCCGCAGCGGCAGCAAGCACAGCGGCCGCCCTTACGGCCGCCAACAACGCGACCAACCAGGCGACCGCTGACGTGGGAGCAAGCCAGACCAACAGCACCACCCTCGCCGCTCAGGCTCAGACCTCTGCAGCGAATGCCGTCACGGCAGCCGCTACTCTGGAGAGTGACCAGCAAGCGCTTGCTGCTCTGCGGACGCAGGACGCAATCCTCGTCGCCGGTCAGGACAGCACAACCCACATCGCCAACGCCGCAAACGCGCTTCTGGATCCGAACTCAGCCCTCAACTACGAAACCGAAGTTGTGGCCGCTCTGACCGACAATGCAGACGCGATCGACGCTGAAGCAGCGGCTCGTGTTGTAGCAATTGCAGATGAAGCAGATACGCGTTTGGCAGCAGACGGGGTGCTTCAGGACAACATCGACGCTGAAGCTACAACCCGTGCTGCTGCAGACACCACGCTTCAGACCAACATCACGGCTGAAACGACCCGTGCGACGACGGCTGAAACAGCGCTGGGTGGCCGCATCACGGCCGAAACGACGCGTGCGACAACCGCAGAGACAACGCTTCAGACCAACATCACGGCTGAAACGACCCGTGCGACGACGGCTGAAACAGCGCTGGGTGGCCGCATCACGGCCGAAACGACGCGTGCAACAACCGCAGAGACGACCCTTCAGGCGAACATCACGGCTGAAGCCGCAACCCGCGCAACTGCAGACACCACGCTTCAGGCGAACATCACGGCTGAAGCAACAACCCGTGCAACTGCAGACACGACGCTTCAGGCGAACATCACGGCTGAAGCCGCGACCCGTGCAGCAGCCGATACGGCTGAAGCATCGGCGCGTTCCGCTGCAGACACGACGCTTCAGGCGAACATCACAGCTGAAGCAACGACTCGTGCAACTGCTGACAGCCAGCTGCTGACGCGTCTTTCGGGTGAAGAAAATGCCCGTCTGGCTGCTGACACAGCCCTTGGTGGTCGTGTTGACGTCCTCGGCACACGCATTGGTGCGCTCGAAACGCGCGTCGACAAGCTGAACGACAAGGTCTCCAGCGCAACGGCCACAGCCATCGCTCTCGGCGGCAACGGCTTCCTGCCTGACATGAAGTTCAACCTTTCCGGCAACATCGCGACGTTTGATGGCGCTCAGGCGATCGCAATGTCGTTTGGCTACCGCGTCAACGACAACGTCGCCTTCACCGCCGCTGCCGGTGGTGGTTTGAACAAGGGTGGCAAAGTCGGCGGTCGCGTCGGCTTCATCTTCGGCTGGTAACAGTTCTGGATGCCTATCGGGTCAACCGATAGGGTTTGAAGACATAGAGGGGGGGGCGTTCGCGCTCCCCCCTTTTTTGTTGAATTCGACAGCACTTGCCGTCCCGAACGGCGCGGGATAGGGCGAGATATCCAAGGCCGATCTCTGCGCGGCCATGTTTGACAAGAGGCCCGCATGACCCACAGTTTCGATAAGTCCAAGCTTCCCAGCCGCCATGTGTCTGTCGGGCCGGAGCGGGCGCCGCACCGCAGCTATTATTATGCGATGGGGCTGACCGAGGAAGAAATTGCGCGGCCTTTTGTGGGTGTTGTTTCTGCCGGTAACGATTCGGCACCGTGCAACACGACGCTCGACCATCAGG